>DATBGF010000125.1:0-16350 GCA_036558145.1 Acidimicrobiales bacterium | reverse complement strand
GACCGAGGCTGGTACTGCCGACGCAGGAAGAGGGGCTGGGACTGAGGCTGGGACCGGGGCTGGCACCGGGGCTGGTGCCGGCGACGCTGAGGGCGAGGCAGGCGAAGAGGAGAAGCCTGACGGCGAGGCCGCGGGTCCGGTTGTCGGCGGGGACGAGGATCCCGACGACGAGGGGTAGCGACGCGGGGGGTCCGGTTCGGACTTGCGTCGGGTGCCGGCGTCGGGCGCCGCAGGCCGAGCTGGTGCGCTTCGTGAAGGGTCCCGAGGGATATCCCGTTGAAGGCCGTACACTTCCAGGACGCGGAGCGTGGCTCTGCAAAGACACCATCGAGGCGTGTCGGGCGCTTGCCGACCGTCGTGGGGGGTTCTCGCGAGCCTTCCGTGACACGGGTAGACGCTGAAGCGCCGAGCAGCCGGCGGCCACCGTTCGTCCCAGGGCATCGGTGTGCGCGAGGATAGAGAGCCGCGAATCGCGCCAATGGGCGCGCGGTCCGCGCCCGTGAAGTGACGAAGGGCTGGTCAGAGAGAACTTTGGCAGCGAAGATCCGGGTCCATGAGCTCGCACGAGAGCTCGGGCTGACGAACAAGGAATGCCTCGACCTCTCCCTCAAGTTGGGTATCGGGGTGAAGACGCACTCCTCAGGCATCGAGGAGGCGCAAGCCGACCGCGTCCGCCGTCGCGCGGAGCGGGACGGCATGACGCGTCCCGAGCAGCCCGAGGAGCCCAAGCCCGCCAAGCCCGCCCGGTCCGGTGGAGGCAGCGCCAAGGGCAAGGCCCCGGCCACCGACGGCGGTGCCAAGGAGGCGCCCGCCCGTCCCGTGGCCCCGGCCGCCAAGGCAGCCAAGGCGCCTGCCCGTGAGACCGTGCCGGCGGCCGAGGCTCCGGCCGCTCGGGCCGACGCCCCTGCGGAGGCTCCGGCTGCGGCCGCGGCTGCTGCAGCCGCGCCGTCCCCGACTTCGCCGCCGCCGGCACCGCCGCGGCCCGCGCCGGCCACGTCGGGGGGTGCGCCCACCCGGTCCGAGGGCTGGAACCCGCGTCCGTCCTCGCCGCCTGCCGCCCCGCCCCGGCCCACCACCGGTGGCGGGCGTCCGACGCCCCCGCCGCCTCCGGGCCGGCTGGTGACGTCGTCGGGCAGCGAGCACCCGCCCCGCCCGCCCCGCCGTGAGGACGAGGGCGCCGGCCGTCCCGCCGCCGCGGCTGCGGGACCGTCCACCGAGGCGCGCGCCCCGCGTGCTCCGGAGCGGAACGATCGCACCCAGGCGCGCCCGCCCCGACCGCCGCGCCCCGCCGCGCCGCCTCCCGGCCGGCCCAGCGCGCCCGCTGGTGGCCCGCCGCGACCGACGGCGCCGCCGCCTGGCGGCCCGCCGCGCCCCGCGGCCGGTGGCCCGCCCACATCGAGCTCGGGCAAGCCCATCCCGCCGCCCCCGGGCCCGCCCACTTCGCATTCCGGCAAGCCCATCCCGCCGCCTCCCGGCATGGGAGGCCGCGGTCCCGCGCCCTCGCGCACCGGTCGCCCCGGCGGTGGCCCTCCCGGCCGCGGCCGTCCCGGTGGTCCCGGCGGCGGTGGCGGCACCGGTGGTCCCGGCCGTCCCGGCGGCGGTGGCGGCTTCGGCGGTGGCGCCGGCCGTCCCGGCGGCGGTGGCGGTGGTGGCTTCGGCGGTGGCCCCGGTGGTGGCGGTGGCTTCGGTGCCGCGCCCGGTGGTGGCGGCCGTCCCGGCGGCGGTCCCCGCGGTGGCGGGCAGCGCCCGCCCCGCCGGCGTGGTCGTCGCCGTCGCAGCCGCGAGGAGCTCCAGCCCATGGAGGCGCCCTCGTACACGCCGGCTTCCGCGCCGGTGCCCGAGGGCACGATCGTGGTCGAGCGGGCCTCCACGCCCCAGGACCTCGGTCCCAAGCTCAACCGCACCGCGGCCGACGTCGTCCGCTTCCTCATGCAGCAGGGCGAGATGGTCACGGCCACCCAGTCGCTGACCGACGACATGATCGAGCTGTTCGCGGCCGAGATCGGCGCGGACATCCGCCTGGTCGACCCGGGCGAGGAGCAGGAGGTCGAGCTGCAGCGCCAGCTCGGCTTCGACGAGCTGTTCGACCACGACGGCGGCGACGGCTACATCCCGCGGCCGCCGGTCATCACCGTGATGGGCCACGTCGACCACGGCAAGACCAAGCTGCTCGACCGCATCCGCAACGCGAACGTGGTCGAGGGCGAGGCCGGCGGCATCACCCAGCACATCGGCGCCTACCAGACCGAGAAGAACGGTCGCCTGATCACCTTCATCGACACCCCGGGCCACGAGGCGTTCACCGCCATGCGGGCCCGTGGCGCCGAGGCCACCGACATCGTGGTCCTCGTGGTGGCGGCCGACGACGGCGTCATGCCGCAGACGGTCGAGGCGCTCAACCACGCCAAGGCGGCCGGCTCGCCGATCGTGGTGGCGATCAACAAGATCGACCGCGAGCAGGCCAACGTCGACCGGGTCAAGCAGCAGCTGTCCGACCAGGGCCTCATCCCGAGCGACTGGGGCGGCGACACCGAGATGGTCCCCGTCTCCGCGCTGCAGGGCCTGGGCATCGACGAGCTGCTGGAGACCCTGCTGCTCGTGGCCGACGTGCAGGACCCGCCCATCGAGGCCGACCCCGACGGCCGCGCCGCCGGCGTGGTGCTCGAGGCCAACCTCGACGTCGGCCGGGGCCCGGTGGCCTCGGTCCTGGTGCAGCGGGGCACGCTGCGGGTCGGCGACCCGCTCGTCGCCGGCGCCGCCTGGGGCCGGGTGCGGGCGCTGATCGACGACCACGGCGTCAACGTCCGGGAGGCTGCGCCTTCCACGCCGGTCCAGGTGCTCGGCCTCAACGAGGTGGCCGACGCCGGCGACCAGTTCGTGATCGCCCCCGACGAGAAGATGGCCCGCAACGCGGCCCAGACCCGCGAGCACTGGCAGCGGGTCGCCAGCCTCGGCCGGGAGGCCGCCGTCACCAGCGGTGGCGCCAAGCTCGAGGACATCTTCGAGCAGATCCAGCAGGGCGAGGTCGCCACGCTGAACCTCGTGCTGAAGGCGGACGTGACCGGCTCCCTCGAGGCGCTGACCGATGCGCTCCGCAAGCTGGAGCGCGAGGACGTGAAGCTGTCCTTCGTCAACCGCGGCGTCGGCGGGATCACCCGCAGCGACGTGCAGTTGGCGGCGGCGTCCAACGCCACCATCATCGGCTTCAACGTGCGGCCCGACCGCTCGTCCCGCGAGCTGGCGCTGGCCGAAGACGTCGAGATCCGGACCTACGAGATCATCTACCAGGTCCTCGAGGACATCGAGAACGCCCTGCTCGGCCTGCTCCAGCCGGAGTTCGAGGAGATCGTCACCGGTGAGGCCGAGGTCCGGGAGATCTTCTCCGTGCCCCGGGTCGGCAAGGTGGCCGGCTGCTACGTCACCAACGGCACCATCACCCGCAACTCCAAGGTGCGGTTCCTGCGGGACGGCACGATCATCTGGAAGGGCACGATCACGTCGCTCAAGCGGTTCAAGGACGACGCGCGTGAAGTGCAGTCCGGCTTCGAGTGCGGCATCGGCCTGTCCGACTTCCAGGACCTCAAGCAGGGCGACATCATCGAGACGTTCGAGGATCGCGAGATCCCGCGGACCTGACCGAGGACGGGCGCCCCGTGGCGCCCGCCCTACGCTAAGAGACGTGCACGCGGCGGCCTTGCGGATCGAGCTGTACCTACGCGAGTCCCGGTCCCTGAAGGCGAAGCGGGCTGCGGTCAAGCCGATGGTGGAAGGTCTGTACAAGCGTCACCGGGTGTCGGTGGCCGAGGTCGACCACCATGACTCGTGGCACCGTGCCACCCTCGGGGTGGCCGCGGTGGCGTCGACTCAGTCGCACCTGGGTGATCTGCTGGACCACGTGGAGCGGTTCGTCTGGTCGTTCCCCGAGGTCGAGGTGCTGCGGATCGACCGCCTGTGGATCGAAGAGGAGGACGAGACATGACCAAGCGCCAGGGGACCGCTCGGGACTTCCCGCGCACGGCGCGGCTCAACCACCTGGTCCACGAGATCGTCGCCGAGGAGATCGAGCGGTTCGAGGACGACCGCCTCGGGTTCTTCACCGTGGTGGGGGTCGAGGTCGAGCCCGACCTGCGGCACGCGACCGTGTGGTACACGACGCTGGACGAGGGTGGAGCCGGTGCGGACGCCGAGCCGGACGCCGACACGCTGGCCGAGGCGCTGGAGGAGCACCGGCCCCGGCTGCAGGCGGCGATCGCCCGCCAGGCCCGGCTCAAGCGCACGCCGGAGCTGGTGTTCCGGCCCGACACCGTGATCGTGAAGGCTCAGCGGGTCGAGGACATCCTGCGCGACATCGGGGACGGGGACGGCTGATGCCCCCGGGCCCGGGGCCCGACGGGGTCGCCGTGGTCGACAAGCCCGCGGGATGGACCTCGCACGACGTGGTCGCCAAAGCCCGCGGGCTGCTCGGCACCCGCAAGGTCGGGCACTCCGGCACGCTGGATCCCGACGCCACCGGCGTCCTGGTCCTGGGCGTGGGCCGGGCCACCCGGCTGCTCACCTTCCTGTCGGGCCTGGACAAGCGCTACGTGGGCGAGGTCGTGCTGGGGACGGCCACGTCCACCCTCGACGCCGCGGGCGAGGTCACGGGGACGTGGGACATGGCGGCCGTCGGCCTGGACGACGTGCGGCGGGCGGCGGCGGGGCTGACGGGCGACATCCTCCAGGTCCCGCCCATGGTGTCGGCCAAGAAGGTCGAGGGACGCCGGCTCCACGAGCTGGCCCGCGCCGGGGTCGAGGTCGAGCGGAAGGCCGTGCCCGTCCGGGTGGACCGGTTCACGGTGGGGGAGGCCGTGGCGCCAGGCGTCTACCCGGTGGAGGTCGTGTGCTCGTCGGGGACCTACGTGCGCTCGCTGGCGGCCGACCTGGGCGCCGCGCTGGGCGGTGGGGCGCACCTGCGGGCGCTGCGGCGGCTGGCGGTGGGAGCGTTCACGATCGACGAGGCGGTCCCGCTGGCGGTGCTGGGCCCGGAGCGGCTGTTGCCGCCGGCCGAGGCGCTGCGCGGCCGGCCGCAGGTGGTGGTCGACGAGGCCACCGCCGCGCTGGTCGCCCACGGCCGAGTGCTCGAGCGGGAGGCGCTCGGCGCCGACGGCGACGGGCCGTGGGCGGTGGTGGACGGCGACGGCCGCCTACTGGCGGTCTACGAGCCGCATCGCGGCGACACGGCCAAGCCGGCTGTCGTGCTGGTGCCTGCAAGTTGACGGGCCGGGGTTCGGCGCCCTGGTTGGGTCGAAGTGGGCGGTCGGGGCTGGCGTGGCCGTGCGTCGCCGCCGTCTGATGCACGGGCAGACCGCCTGATGCGCGGGCAGACTGCCGAGGACCCGGGATCGCGTCAGGTAGCGGCCGTGTCCTCCTCGCCGGCCGACACGACGTCGTCCATGGCGGTCTGGTAGGCAGCGACCAGTTCCTGCTGCTCTCGTTCCGGCACCCCGTAGAAGTTGAGGGCGCTGACGATCTCCTTGCCGACCTCGGCGAACTCCTCGGCCGTGAGGTGGAACTCCATGTGCGCCTCGTCCAGCGGCAAGCCGGTGTAGACGAAGGGTCCGCCGGCCATGGCCGCGATCCACAGCGTGCGACCGAACTTGAGACCCGGGAGCCGCGTTTCCGCCTGCGTCCTGTTCCACTCCCTCAGCGCGCGGTTCTTCTTGAGCACCGGGTTCCTGAGGATCTTGTCGCTGAAGCGGTTGACCACCGCGGCGATCCCGAAGAAGCCGCCCAGCCGGTCGTACAGGCTCGGTCCGGTGGGAGTCGTCTGCGCCGCTTCACCTGCCGCGGGGCTCACCGGGAAGGCTCCCAGCGCCGCCACCCCCGCGACGGCGCCCACGCCCTTGGCCAACGTCCGTCGATCCATTCGTCGGTCCATCTCGTCCTCACCCTCCGCGTTGCGTAGAAGAACCCCCTGGACCTGTCAATATCGACAGTATTCGTTGGTGTTATTCAGCGCAAGGGTCGCTAGGGAGTGACGAGGACGCAGCAGCGCTCCGTGGACGGCGACAGAACCGCGCGGAGGGACCGGGACTCCGTGCCCGCCAGGACGCCGGCGACGAAGGCCACGTTCATCTGGCAGACGATCTCCGGCCGTGCCTCGGCCGCGTGACGGAAGGGGCAGTTGCGAAGGACCACGTCGTCGCCGGAGAGGGCCGGCTCGTAGCCGACGACGCGGAGTGCGGTCAGCAGCCGGCTGCCGTCATCGCCGGCCACCGCACTCCTTCCCACCTCACGGCCGTACTCGGCCGCAACTTCGGCGAGCGACTCCCGCGGCGAATCGGAGGAGTCTGCGTCCAAGGCCTCGGCCAGGATCTCGGCCGCGAGGTCGTACCGTCGCGGCGGGATCGACACCTCGAGCTCCAGACCGGTCGGGCGGTAGCGCTTCGCCGGATGGCCGACACCATCCGAACTCCCGTCTCGTTCGTAGGTCGCCTCGAGAAAGCCCTCGGCGAGAAGCTTCTCCAGGTGGAACGCGGCCAGCCGCACCGAGATGCCGGCTTCGTCGGCAACCTCGGCGCGGGTGAGGGGGCGGTCCGCGGTCCGCACGGCAAGGTAGGCAGCCCGTCGGGTCGGATCGTCCAGGAGGCAGAGCCGGACAATCGTCTCGTTCAGGTCGGGGCGCACGCTTCTAGCAATACCACCTGACTGCTCGAATGCTGGAGCCTGACCCAGCCCGCGGTCTCGAGCCGCGCATATGTGACGGGGCGTCAGATCGCGCCTAGGGTCGGCCGATCGATCCTTTCGCACCCGTCCGGCTCGGTCCGATCACGCTGCGCAATTGCATCGTCAAGGCTGCGACGTTCGAGGGTCTGACGCGTGAGCACGTCGTCAACGACGCACTGATCGAGTTCCACCGGAAGGTGGCGGCGGGCGGGGTGGGGCTGACCACGCTGGCCTACTGCGCGGTGTCGCCCGACGGCTGTGGCACGCCCAACGAGCTGATCCTCACACCCGAGACGGTGCCCGGGCTGGCGAGGCTGGCCGAGGCCGTCCACGCCGAGGGGGCGGCGGTGTCGGCCCAGCTGGGCCACGCCGGCGCCGTCGCCGCGGGGACCGGCCAGCAGGGCCTGTCACCGTCGCCGATCTTCAGCCCGCTGGCGATGAAGCGCACGAAGGGCGTCACGCCTACCCAGATCGCCCGCATCATCGACGACTTCGCGGCTGCGGCCCAGGTCATCGAGGCCGCGGGGTTCGACGCCGTCGAGATCCACTTCGGTCACGGCTACCTGCCGAGCGAGTTCCTCAGCCCCAAGCTCAACCGGCGGACCGACGAGTGGGGCGGAGACCTGGAGAACCGGGCCCGGTTCCCCCGGGCCATCGCCAAGGCGGTGAAGGCGGCGGTGGGCGACCGGCTGGCCGTGATCGCCAAGCTGAACATGGCCGACGGCGTTCGGGGCGGGCTGTGGCTGGACGAGAGCGTGGCCGTCGCCCGCATGCTGGAGGCGGACGGCAACCTCGACGCCATCGAGCTGACCGCCGGCAGCTCGCTGCAGAACCCGATGTACCTGTTCCGGGGCGAGGCACCGGTGGCGGAGATGGCGAGGGCCATGCCCAAGCCGATCCGCCCGGCGTTCCGGCTGGCGGGCAAGGCCTTCCTCCGGGAGTACCCGTTCGAGGAGGCGTACCTCCTGCCCTACGCTCGCCAGTTCCGGGCCGCGCTGGACATGCCGCTGATCCTGCTGGGCGGCATCAACCGGCTCGACACCGTGGAGCAGGCGCTGGACGAGGGCTTCGATCTGGTGGCCATGGGCCGCGCTCTGCTGCGTGAGCCCGACCTGGTGGCCCGCTGGCAGGAGGGCAGGACGCAGGAGTCCCTGTGCGTGCACTGCAACAAGTGCATGGCCACGATCTACCGCGGGACCCGCTGCGTGCTCGTCGACTGACCTGTGCCTGAGGCCCACGCCGCGTGGGTACGATCACGCCTGGCATGTCCGGCCCGTCCGAGCCCCAGATCGCTGATTCGCTGATCGATCTGATCGGTGACACGCCGCTCCTCCGGCTGAATCGCGTGACCGAGGGGCTGGAGTGCACCATTGCGGCCAAGCTGGAGATGCTCAATCCCGGCGGCAGCGTGAAGGACCGGCCCGCGCTGGCGATGATCACCCAGGCCGAGCGGGAGGGCCTGCTGCGACCCGGTGGCACGATCGTCGAGCCCACGTCGGGCAACACCGGCGTCGGGCTGGCCATCGTCGCCGCCGAGCGGGGCTATCGCTGCATCTTCGTGGTGACCGACAAGGTGGCGCCGGAGAAGATCCGGCTGCTGGAGGCGTACGGCGCCGAGGTGATCGTGTGCCCGGTCGCGGTCGAGCCGGACGATCCGCAGTCCTACTACTCGGTGTCGGAACGCCTCGTGCAGGAGACGCCCGGCGCCTTCCGGCCCAACCAGTACGACAACCGCTGGAACCCCTGGGCGCACGAGCAGACGACCGGGCCCGAGATCTGGCGCCAGACGGCCGGGAGGCTCACCCACTTCGTGGCCGGGGTCGGCACCGGCGGCACCATCACCGGCGTGGGCCGCTACCTCAAGTCCCAGAGCTCGGCGGTGCAGATCGTGGGCGCCGATCCGGCCGGGTCCGTCTACTCGGGCGGGTCGGGGCGGCCCTACCTGGTCGAGGGCATCGGCGAGGACTTCTGGCCCACCACCTACGACGCGGGCCTCGTCGACCGGGTGGTGCCGGTCAGCGACGAGGACAGCTTCCTCATGGCCCGGCGGGTCACGTGCGAGGAGGGCCTGCTCATCGGCGGATCGGGCGGCACGGCCGTGGCTGCCGCCCTGGAGGTGGGCCGGGACCTGGGGCCGGACGGCCTCGTGGTGGTGCTCATCCCGGACTCGGGGCGCGGCTACCTGTCCCGGGTGTTCGACGACGAGTGGATGGCGGGCTACGGCTTCCTGCGCGGCGGTGAGCACACGGTGGCGGACATCCTCGAGGCCCGGGGCCAGGCCATCCCGCCGCTGGTGTACGTGCACCCCGAGGAGACGGTGCAGCGGGCCGTCAACGTTATGCGGGGCTACGGGCTGTCCCAGCTCCCGGTGGCCAAGGGCGAGATGCCGCTGGCCGCGGCCGAGATCCTGGGTGCGGTCGACGAGCTGGCGCTCATGGACCGGGCCTTCCACGACCCGGCGGTCCTGGACGAGCCGGTCGAGAAGGTGATGGGCGCCCGCCTGCCCACCATCGGGATCGGCCAGCCCATCCCCCTGGCGGTCGAGCTGCTGGACCGGGCGTCCGCGGTCGTGGTGCTGGCCGGCGGGCGGCCCCGGGCGGTGCTGTCCCGGACCGACGTGCTGGAGCACCTGTCCCAGGGGGCCACGGGCCGTTGACCTCCGGTGCCGATGACCGGGGCTTCGAGACCCGCGCGGTGCACGCCGGCCAGGAGCCGGACCCGGCCACCGGCGCCGTGGTCCCACCCATCAGCTTGTCCACGACGTTCGCCCAGCAGGGCGTGGCGCGGCATCGGGGCTGGGAGTACTCCCGCTCGGCCAACCCGACCCGCGCCGCGCTGGAGACCGCCATCGCCTCGCTGGAGGGCGCCCGCCACGGCCTCGCGTTTGCGTCGGGCCTGGCGGCGGAGGATGCGATCCTGCGCCAGCTGCGGCCGGGCGCGGGCATCGTGCTGGGCGGCGACGCCTACGGCGGGACGTTCCGGCTGATCGACAAGGTCTACGGCGCCGGCGGGCATCCATGGACCGCGATCGACCTGACCGACCCCTCCGGGCTGGCGCGGGACTGGCCGGCGGGCACCGCCCTGGTCTGGGCGGAGACGCCCACCAATCCCGCCATGGCGATCGTGGACATCGCGGCGGTGGCCGATATCGCCCATTCCCACGACGCCCTGCTCGTGGTGGACAACACGTTCGCGACTCCCTACCTGCAGCAGCCCTTGGCGTCGGGTGCCGACATGGTGGTCCACTCCTCGACCAAGTACCTGGGCGGGCACTCCGACGTGGTGGGCGGGTGCGTGGCGCTGGACGACGACGACCTGGCGGCCACCCTCGGCTTCATCCAGAACGCGGTCGGCGCGGTGCCGTCGCCGGTCGACTGCTACCTGGTCCAGCGGGGGCTGAAGACGCTGCCGGTCCGCATGGACCGCCACTGCGACAACGCCCGCGCCGTGGTGGACGTGCTCACAGACCACCCCGCGGTCGCCAACGTCCTGTGGCCGGGCCTGCCGGGGCACCCGGGCCACGACGTGGCCAAGCGCCAGATGCGGGACTTCGGCGGGATGGTCTCCGTCATCCTCCGGGGCGGCGAGGAGGCCGCCATCCGGGTGGTGGAGGCGACCAGGGTGTTCACCCTGGCCGAGTCCCTGGGCGCGGTGGAGTCGCTGATCGAGCATCCGGCCCGCATGACCCATGCCTCGGCCGCGGACTCCCCCCTGGCCGTGGACCCGGGCCTGGTGCGCCTGTCGGTCGGCATCGAGACCGCGGCTGACCTGGTGGCGGACCTCCGCCAAGCCTTGTCGGCGCTCGCCTGACCGCCGCCCTGGGCTCGGCCTGCGGCTCGGGGGCCGGCTGCCTCCAGGGCGCCGTGATGCGCCTAAACGCGACAACTCGATCTGCTGTTTATCGGCTGCCGTGTTTGACCCGAATTCGCGTCCAGATCTTTGCGGGACCAGCCAAGTCGGATAGAGCGATCAGGAGTGCCGACATTTGACCCGACATCCACCTCCAGGACGGACCCCGTCCCTGCCGAGTGAGTGCGAGGTAACGGGGGCCGGGTACGCGTTGGGTATGACTGCCAACGATCCTGGTGCCCTTGCCCGTGACGTCCTCGCTGCCTGGACCGGCGGGAACGTGGAGGATGTGCGGGCGATGATCCACGACGATGTCGTCTTCGACGGCCCCCTCGGGCATACCGAGGGGGCTGACGAGTACATGGAGGGGTTGCGGGGCATCGCGCGGATCGTGAAGGGGGCCGATCCGCACAAGGTCATCGTGGACGGGGACGATGTTTGCATCGTGTACGACCTGCTCACCGACGTCGCCGACCCCATCCCTACGGCCGGGTGGTACCGGGTGCGGGACGGGCGGCTGGCCGAGCTGCGGGTGTTCTTCGATCCCCGGCCGCTGATGGGCGGCGGCTGACCCGGAGGTAACTGGGGCCAGGAGGACCGGCGAAGGCCGGTACGCTGCGCGGCCGATGGAGGTGCTGCGCGACCTGGCGGCTTGTCCGCGTCCGGAAGAGGGGACGGCTGTGACCATCGGGGCGTATGACGGGGTACACCTCGGGCACCAGGCCGTCATCGCCGAGGTCAGGCGGCGGGCACAGGAGCGGGGGCTGGCTACGGCCGTCGTGACATTCGACCGGCATCCCGCCGCGATCGTGCGGCCGGAGTCGGCGCCGCGATTGCTCACCGACCTGGAGCAGAAGATCGAGCTCTTGGCGGCTACCGGGATCGACTACTGCCTCGTCGTCACCTTCGACGAGACCCGTAGAAGGGAGTCGGCCGAGGACTTCGTGCGCGAGGTGCTCGACGGGTGCCTGGCGGCGCGGCTCGTGGTGGTGGGGGAGGACTTCCACTTCGGGCGGGACCGGGCCGGCAACGTGAACCTGCTCCGCCGCATGGGCCAGGAGCGAGGGTTCGAGGTCGATCCGCTGGAGCTGGTCGACAGCGAGGGCAAGCCGGCCGGGGAGGGGGAGCGCGTGTCCTCCACCCGGATCCGCAGTGCGCTGGTCGAGGGGCGGCTCGACGAGGCGAACGCCCTGCTGGGGCGGCCCCACGAGGTGCGGGGGGTCGTCGCCCGGGGTGACAAGCGGGGCCGGGAGCTGGGGTTCCCGACCGCCAACGTGTCCGTGCCCGGGGACATCCTGCTGCCGGCCGACGGGATCTACGCCGGGTGGTTCGAGCGGGCCGACGGGTCGGTCCACCCCGCGGCCATCTCGCTGGGACGGCGGCCGACGTTCTACGTGCAGGCCCACGCCAGCCTCCTGGAGGCGCATCTGCTCGACTTCGAGGGCGACCTCTACGACGAGCACGCCAAGGTCCGCTTCGTCGCCTGGCTGCGCGGAGAAGAACGCTTCGAGAGCGTGGAAGCACTCGTCGAGCAGATCGGGCGGGATTGTGACGAAGCCCGCAGCCTGTTGTCACGCAACTGACGACGTACTGGTGCCATGACGTTCAGGTGACGTCGCGTAGAATTTGATGCGGCGGAGGGCGAACGATGATGCGCGACGACGAAGCCGAGGCCGACGAACCCGGGGACGTAGCCGAGGTCATCGCGCTCGTGCCGAGCGTCCCGGGCGGCGGTGACGGACCCAGGGTCGGCCCCGCGAGCCGGCTCTTCGACGACTCGGTCATCGGGGCGCCCGCCGACCCCATCGAGGGACCGGCCGGCGGTGCGGCCGAGACACCCCAGCTCGTGGCCGTGCCCCGGCTGGCACGCCACGAGATCGTCCTGGACGACGACCACCGGGTGGGCGTGGCCGTGTGCGGGCGGGGGCTGCCGCTGGTGCTCGTCCACGGCTTCACCGCCGAGGGCATCCTCTATGCGCAGACGCTGGCGCGGCTCGTGCGCATGGGGTTCAAGGTCGTCGCCATCGACGTCGCCGGGCACGGGGCGACCCAGGGGCTGCCCACCGGCGGGGACGATCTGGCGTCCTACACGAAGCTGCTGGGGCGGGTGCTCGACGAGCTGGGGATCCGGCGGGCCGTCTTCGCCGGGCACTCCATGGGGGGCCGGCTGGTGGCGCAGCTGGCGGCGGAGCAGCCGGACCGGGCCATCGCCGTCGTGCTCATCGACGCTGTCGTGGGTGAGTGCTGGGACCGGCTGATGCGGCTCTCACGGTTTGCGCCGCCGCTCATGGTCGGGGTGGCCGTGCTGCTCGTGGCGGACACGCTGTCGACGCTGCCCGTGCTCGGGAACCCGGGCCAGGCGGCGAAGCTCGGGCGGCTGGTGGCGCCCACGCTGCTGGGGCACGCCATCAGGCCCTGGCGGATGCTCGGTCCGGCCATCTCGCTCATCCGGTCCCAGCCGAGCGGTGAGCTGCTGGAGGCGCTCGGCAAGTCGGGGATCCCTGTGGTCGTCATCCATGGGGACCGGGACATGCCCGTGCCCTACAGCACCGCGGTGGACGCGGCCAAGCGGTCCGCGGGAACCCTGGTGACCGTGAAGGGTGGGACGCACTCGTGGGTGCTCAAGGATCCCGAGACGCTGCCGGCGATCATCGCCGAGCTGCTCGACGGGCCCCTGGCGCGGGTGCGGGCCGCGGCGCTGGGCGCCGCCGGGCTGCTGGAGGACGCCTCGCCCGACCAGGTCGAGTCGGCCTTCCTCGGACCGCACGCATGGGTCAAGCGGCTGACGCCGCCGCTGGAGTTCCGGACCGGCAGGACGCACCACCATCAGGCCCGCTATCGCTGGACCGTGTCCCAGCCGGCGTAGGGGTTCGCCGTTTCGCCGTCCCGCTGGTAGCCTTGTCCGACGCTCTGTACCAGGCGTAGGGCCGACAGGGGCGCTCAGTCGCCAGTCCGCCCTCGGCACTCCCACGCCGAGCGGGTCACGGGGCAGGGTAAGCAGTCACCCACAGACAAGGAACACGCGTGTCCGACAAGTTCGACGCGGCGAAGTCCGCCATCATCTCCGACAACAAGCTCCATGACTCCGACACCGGGTCGCCCGAGGTCCAGATCGCGTTGCTCACCGCACGCATCAACCACCTCAACGACCATCTGTCGAAGCACAAGAAGGACCATCACAGCCGGCGTGGCCTGCTGATGCTGGTGGGGCGCCGGCGGCGGTTGCTGGACTACGTCCGCTCCAACGACGTCGAACGCTATCGGGCGATCATCGCCGCCAACGGTCTCCGCCGTTAGGCGGAACCCCCAAGACGAGCGGCCCCGAGGGGCCGCTCTTTCGCATACAACAGAAAAATCCATGGCAGCGTGACGGTCAGCTGCCAGTCGCCTCCTCCGGTCCGGTCCCGGGGGTGCCGACTGGGAACTGGCCCCGCTGCCCGATCCGGCGGAGGAACCGCCGGAAAGGAGAGCAACGATGGCTGATCCCATCGTCGTGTCGACGCCGGTGTCCGGCACCGACACCACCCTCAGCTTCGAGACCGGGAAGCTGGCCTTCCAGAGCCAGGGCGCGGTCGTGGCCCGTCTGGGCCGCACCGAGGTGCTGGTCACGGCCAACGCCGACCGCAAGATCCGTGAGGGCATCGACTTCTTCCCGCTCACCGTGGACGTGGAGGAGCGCATGTACGCCGCCGGGCGCATCCCCGGCAGCTTCTTCCGCCGGGAGGGCCGGCCCACGGACCTGGCCATCCTCACCTGCCGCCTGATCGACCGGCCGCTGCGGCCGAGCTTCGCCGACGGCTACCGCAACGAGACCCAGGTCGTGGTGACCGTGGTCGGCGTGGACGGCGAGAACCCCTACGACGTCCTGGCCATCAACGCCGCCTCGGCCGCGCTGATGGTGTCGGGCATCCCCTTCGAGGGCCCGATCGGTGCCGTGCGCATCGCCTGGTCCGCCGAGGGCGCCTGGGTCCCGCACCCGACCTACGCCCAGGGCGAGAACTCCACGTTCGAGCTCGTGGTCGCCGGCCGCCAGCTCGACGACGGCGACATCGCCATCATGATGGTCGAGGCGGGCGGCACCGAGGCCGCCTGGCAGCTCTACCAGGACGGCACCCCGCACGTGACCGAAGAGGTCATCGCCGGGGGCCTGGAGGCCGCCAAGACCTGGATCCGTGAGTCCATCGAGGCCCAGCGCGAGCTGGTCGAGGCCGCGGCCAAGGCCGACATGATCGTCCCGCTCGAGTGGGAGCCCCAGCGCGACTACTCCGACGAGGTCTACGCCCGCGTCGAGGCCGTCGGCAGCGACCGGCTGGCCGAGGTGTCCCACATCACCCAGAAGGCCGAGCGCGAGGCGGCCCAGGGCGAGGCCGCCCGGGGCATCGTCGAGGAGCTGCTGCCCGAGTTCCCCGAGGGCCAGGGGGAGATCGCCAACGCGGCCCGCGCGCTGCTGAAGAAGATCGTCCGCCGCCGCATCGTGGAGGAGGGCGCCCGCATCGACGGGCGTGGCCCCAGCGACATCCGGCCGCTGTCGGCCGAGGTGGCGGTGCTGCCCACCGCCCACGGCTCCGGCCTGTTCCAGCGGGGCGAGACCCAGGTGCTCAACGCGACCACCCTGGGCATGCCCAAGACGGACCAGATCCTGGACAACCTGGGCAACCGCGACCGCAAGCGCTACATGCACCACTACAACATGCCGCCCCACGCCAATGGCGAGACCGGCCGGGTGGGCAGCCCCAAGCGCCGCGAGATCGGCCACGGCCTGCTGGCCGAGCGGGCCCTGCTGCCCGTCGTGCCCGGCACGGACGAGTTCCCCTACGTGCTGCGGCTCGTGTCCGAGGTGCTGGCGTCCAACGGCTCGACGTCGATGGCCTCGGTGTGCTCGTCGACCCTGTCCCTGATGGACGCGGGCGTGCCGATCAAGGCCCCGGTGGCGGGCATCGCCATGGGCCTGGTGCACGCCGACGGCAAGTACACGACCCTGACCGACATCCTCGGCGCCGAGGACGCGTTCGGCGACATGGACTTCAAGGTCGCCGGCACCGCCGAGTTCGTGACCGCCCTCCAGCTCGACACCAAGATCGACGGCTTGCCCGCCGATGTGCTGGCCCAGGCGCTGCAGCAGGCCTACGAGGCCCGCACGCAGATCCTGGAGGTCATGGCCGGGGCGATCGCCTCGCCGCGCGAGGAGGTGGGCGAGACCGCCCCCAAGATCGTCAGCTTCGAGATCCCGATGGACAAGATCGGCGAGGTCATCGGGCCCAAGGGCAAGGTGATCAACGCCATCACCACCGAGACCGGTGCCGACGTGTCCGTGGACGACGACGGCATGGTCGGCCGGGTGTCGATCGGCTCGACCGACAAGGGTGCGGTGGAAGAGGCCAGGCGCCAGATCCAGCTCATCCTCAACCCGCCGACTGCCGAGGTGGGCCAGGTCTACCCCGGCCGCGTGGTGAACATCACCAAGTTCGGCGCCTTCGTCAACATCCTCCCCGGCCGTGACGGCCTGCTGCACATCTCCAAGATCGGTGGCGGCAAGCGCATCGACAAGGTCGAGGACGTGCTCGACCTGGGCGACGAGGTCGAGGTGCGGGTGGACGACGTCGACCCCAACGGCAAGGTGTCCCTGTCGCTGGCCTCCTCGCCGCCTGCCGAGCCCCGCCACGGCGGGTCGCGGGGTCGCGAGGGTGACGGCGGCTCCGGCTCCGGCGACTCCAGCGAGTCCGTGAGCTTCGAGGACATGTTCGACGCCGAGCTGCGCGACGACCTCGGCGACCTGGGCCCCGCGACCGTGTCCCA
>DATBGF010000124.1:0-2094 GCA_036558145.1 Acidimicrobiales bacterium | reverse complement strand
GCTGCAGCCGAGCTGCATGCTCGAGTGTGCCGACGGCATGTCGGTCGACACGCAGTCCGACAAGGTGAAGAAGGCGCAGGACGGCGTCCTCGAGTTCCTCCTCATCAACCACCCGCTCGATTGCCCCGTGTGCGACAAGGGCGGCGAGTGCCCGCTGCAGGACCAGACGCTCGCGTACGGCCCGGGGGAGAGCCGGTTCGTCGAGGAGAAGAGCCACTTCGAGAAGCCGATCCCGATCAGCGACCTCGTGTTCCTCGACCGCGAGCGCTGCATCCTCTGCGATCGCTGCACCCGGTTCGCCGACGACGTGGCCGGCGACACGCTGATCCACTTCCAGGACCGCGGCAACCAGACGCAGGTCAACACGTTCCCCGACCACCCCTTCGCCAGCTACTTCAGCGGCAACACGGTGCAGATCTGCCCGGTCGGGGCGCTCACGGCCACGCCCTACCGGTTCAAGGCCCGGCCCTGGGACCTGGAGCAGGTCGAGTCGACGTGCACGTCGTGCTCGGTGGGCTGCCGGGTGGTGGTGCAGTCGAGCCGCAACCGGGTGCTGCGCTACCTGGGCGTGGACGTCGACGCCGTGAACTGGTCGTGGATGTGCGACAAGGGCCGCTTCGACTTCGAGGCCGTGAACAGCGAGGAGCGCCTCGGCAGCCCGCTGGTGCGGGACGAGGGCCTGCTGCTCAAGCCGGCCACCTGGAACGACGCGCTGCGCCGGGCGGCATCGGGCATCCGGATCGGGCTGGAGCGCTCCGGGCCCGGCGGCTTCGCCGTGATCGGCGGCTCGCGGCTGACCAACGAGTCCCAGTACGCCTGGACCAAGCTGGCCAAGGGCGTGATCGGGTCCGACCACGTCGACGCCCAGCTGGGTGACGGCCTGCCCGCCGAGGCGGTGCTGGGGCTGCCCCGGGCCACCATCGACGACGCCTGCCGGCCCGGCGGGACCGTGCTGCTGCTCGGGCCGGACGTGAAGGAAGAGCTGCCGGTCCTGTTCCTGCGGCTGCGCCACGCCGTGCGCAACGACGGGGTGAAGGTGGTCGAGCTGGCCTCGACCCGCACCTCGGTCACGGGCGAGCTGGCCACCGAGTCGCTGCGCTACCGGCCGGGCCACGCCCTGCCGGTCGTGCGGGCGCTGCTGGCGGGCGAGACCGACGACGAGGTGGGCGGCGTGCCGCCCGAGCGCATCCGGGCCGCGGCGGCGCTGCTGCGCGACCACCCGGTCACGGTGGTGATGGGCCGGGCCAACCTGGCCGAATCGGCCCGCTCGATCGCCGCGGCCGCGGCGGCCGTGCACCACTCGCACCCCGACGTGCGCTTCCTGTCCGGGCTGCGCCGGGCCAACGTCCACGGCGCCCTGGAGCTGGGCATGTCGCCGGGCCTGCTGCCCGGCCGGGTCACGCTCGACGCGGGGCGGGACTGGTTCGGCGAACGCTGGCCGGGCCTGCCCACCTCCCGCGGCATGGACGCCGCCGGGATCCTGCGGGCCGCGGCCGACGGCAAGATCGACACGCTGGTGCTGCTGGGCGCCGATCCGCTGGCCGACTTCCCCGACCGGGACCTGGCCGAGCGGGGCCTGGCCGGCGCCCGCACGGTCATCGCCTGCGACCAGTTCCTCACCGAGTCGGTCAAGCAGGCCGACGTGGTGCTGCCCGCCGCCGGCTACGCCGAGGTGGAGGGCACCACGACCAACCTGGAGGGCCGGGTCACCACCCTGTCCCGCAAGGTCACCCCGCCGGGGACCGCCCAGCCCGACTGGGTGATCGCCGCCGACATCTCCTACCGCCTCGGCACCGATCTGGGCCTGGAGTCCCCGGGCCAGATCGCCACCGAGATCGCCGCCGTCGCCCCCGCGTTCGCGGGCCTGGTCCACGACGTGCTGCGCACGCCCGCCGGCCAGGACGGCGTCGTGGTCGGCCTGCCCGCCCGCCGCAACGGCGACGAGCCCGCCGACGCCGAAGCCGACGCCTCCGCCGACGAGCGCGCGGCGGCGGAGGTGGTGGAGGGATCACCCTCGCCAGAGGATGAGCAAGCCTCCGCGCAGGATGACGAGGAGCCGGCCGAGGAAGTGGTCGACGCCGGGCCGATCGGGCC
>DATBGF010000123.1:0-4563 GCA_036558145.1 Acidimicrobiales bacterium | reverse complement strand
ACAGCAGCGAGGACCGTAGGCGGCCGCTCGCCCGGCCGTCGGCCCAGGTGTCGATGACCGTGCGCCCCTCCGGGTCCGTCCGGCCGAGGATGTAGGCGAAGACCATCACCTGCACGCCCATGGCCACCGCGTCGTACACGGGGTACTGGTGCTTCGTGCCCTCCCACAGCGCGAGCCCGGGGATCACCCGGCCGTAGTGGAAGACGCCGAGACGGGCCCCGACGAACGCGTTGAAGAACAGGGCCCAGGCAAAGCCGGCGACGAGGCCGGCGGTCAGCAGCGTGAGCGGCCGGCGCCAGCCGAACCGGGCGCTCGCGCGCCGTCCCAGCGCCGCGGCGATCACCGCCGGCAGCACGAAGTAGGAGATGTACCCGGGCGGCACCGACGCCGGCAGGCCGCCCCAGGTCATGTCGAGCGGCCACCAGGACGGCATGCGGGGGATGGCCGGCGGGAACTGGGCGTACATGGCCCAGTCGTAGGGCGCCTCGATCCACGAGAACGAGATCGCGGCGATGCACACGAGCAGGAGCGGGTGCAGCCGCCGGCGGCGCACGCTCAGGACCACGCCGAGCGCGACGAACACGAGCCCGCCGACGTAGGCGAAGCCGATCGCCGCCCGCAGCAGCGGCGTGAGCCCGGTGCTCACGCGCCGTCATCCCGCGGCGGGCGCCGGGCCTCCGGGTCGTACCGGAGCACGAGCCCGTACACGAGGGCGATCAGCCCGATGAGCGTCCCGAGCATGATGACCGCACCCACGACCCGATCCTCCCCTCGCCGGCGGGTCCCCACCCGCAGCGAGATTGTGGCTCAGGCCGCTCAGCCGAAGCCGGGGAAGAAGGTCAGGTCGTCGAGCCCGAAGTAGTCCCAGGTGTTGGGATCGCCGTCGTTGGCGTTCAGCTCGAGGCGGTCGATGCTCTCGAAGCGCTGGCCGTCGTTGGGGTCGTCGAAGCCGACCCAGGTCGGCCCGCCCCGGTCGACCGAGACGACCTTCTGGCCCACGAGGGCGCCGTCGTCGTAGGCCTTGACCGTGATCAGCAGGCCGTCACGCTGGGCCGCCGAGAACCAGGCGCCGACGATGGCCATGTCACCCTGGATCAGCGCCGGGGAGCCGGCCGGTGACGGGTAGCCGTCGACCTCGAACGTCGAGGCCTCGGCGATGAAGGCGAGGTTCGACTCGGACTTGACGGCGTAGCCCCACACCCCGTTGGGGTTGTAGATGCCGACCTGGTCCCAGCCGAGCCCGCCGTAGCCGGCCGCGATGGGCTGCTCGGCGCCGTCGGCCAGCGTGGTCTCGTCGAACGTGAGCACGGCCGGGAGCAGGCTGACGTCCTTGTAGCTCGACCAGTTCGCCCCGGGGAACCCGGAGCCATCGGCCCACGCCGAGTCGCTGGCGCCGGAGGGCAGCACCACGTCGGCGTGGACGGCGACGTAGATCGGCTGCCCGGCGACGTAGCCGGGGATGGCCGACAGCGCCACGAACACCTCGGACTGCGTCGTGCAGGGCGTGTACTCCTTGGCGACCGGGAACTTGCCGGGGATGGCGTTGCCCTTCTTGGTCTGCGGGATCAGCTGCGGCGAGCCGGCGACGGCCGCATGCAGGCCCGCGATGCAGGCCCCGTCGGCGGTCGTCAGCACGCGGACGCGCGTCCCGTCGCTCTGGACCGTGACGTCTCCGACATCGGTCGTCTGCCCTGCCAGAAGGTTGATCGGCGCCGTGACTCCCGCACTGGGCTGAGCCGTCACCACGCCGAGCGCGGCGACCAGCGCCGCCACCAACAGAGACCCCACCCGTCCTGCCATGGCCGACTGTCGGCACCCGCACCTGAAGCATCCCCACGCCGACCCTGATGACTTGCTGAAGTTTGCGTCCGAAGTGCACACATCGTGTGGTCCGCGAGTGCGCACCGTAGCGATCGGACGTACGTCCCCCCGATTAGGGACCCGCGAGGAGGTCGGGAGCCTCGAGGTCGAGCGCGTGGCGGGCGTGGCGGTCGGCCATCGTGAGGAACATCTGGTCGCCCCGGTCGGTTCGCTCGACCAGCATCGACGCGGCCACCGCCATCAGCAGCCCGGCGAACGTGCCCAGCCGGTACTCCTCCCAGCACGTGTCCCAGGCGTAACCCTCGACCCCGGACGCCTCCAGGCCGGCGTGGTAGTCCCGGACCATGCCCTCCTCGACCCGGGCCCGCTCGGCGGGGACGAGGCCGGCGCCCAGGAAGTAGGCGACATCCCGGGCGCCCGGCCCGAGCGCGCAGGTCTGCCAGTCGACGACGCCCGCCAGGCGGGACGCGGGCGGCGGCGAGAAGAGCAGGTTGTCGAGCCGGTAGTCGCCGTGGACGACCGTGGCGGGCGAGCGCGACGAGCCCAGGTAGCCGCGCATGCCGGCGAACAGCGCCTCCCCCGCCTGGGCCACGTGGGGCAGGATGTCGGCGGCGTAGCGTTGCCGGAACCCGTCCCACAGCGTGGGCAGCATGGCCGCCATCATCTCCCGGCCCTCGGGCGAGTCGCTGTGCAGCCAGTCGAGGGCCTTCAGCGA
The DNA here is from genome assembly GCA_036558145.1 of Acidimicrobiales bacterium. Classification (GTDB taxonomy): domain Bacteria; phylum Actinomycetota; class Acidimicrobiia; order Acidimicrobiales; family VFJN01; genus ZC4RG19. The sequence continues at coordinate 2,027 of DATBGF010000123.1, read as the reverse complement.
GTCGTCGCCCCAGCGGGGGGCATGGAGGTTGACCAGCTCGGCGACCGCCAGGGCGGCGGCTTCGGCGTCGCACCCGGCGAGCTGGTCGCCGGCCGAGGCCGGAGAGAGGTCCTCCATCAGCAGGACGAAGCTGGCCGTCGCAGGGTCGATGTCGGCGTGCAGCACCTCGGGCGTGCGCACCGCGAGCGTCGGCGCCAGCTCCTGGTAGAACCGCACCTCCTTCTCGTAGCTGCGCAGCGACAGGGCGGTGGCCCGGCTGGTGGGGTCGGCGGCGGGCTGCTTGGCCACCAGCGTCGGCGGCGCCTCGGTCGCGCCGTCGAAGGTCAGCGCCACCCGCACGCTGTCGCACATCTGGCCGGTGCCGACCGGCGTCGTCTCCGCGGCGGTGACCCGGGCCTCGCCCAGGTGCCCACCGGCCGCCAGCGCCGTCGTCAGCCACTCGGGCGTGAGGGCCTCGGGCGTGTCCGCGATCGTCAGCTCGCCGGCGCTCATCCGGGCAGCACCCCGGGGACCTCGGTGGCGGGGAACCAGCGGTGGTGGCGGGCGCCGGTCACCTCGTAGATGGCGGTGCCCTCCCGGCCGTCGCCGGTGCGGACGGTCATCAGGTTGAGGCCGCCCCGCTGGAACGGCTCGTACGGCCGGGCGAACGTGCCTTCGGCCTCGACCTCGATCGCGCGCCCGTCGGCCAGCGTGAACGTGCTCGGCCCGGCCAGGCGGGCGACCTCCTCGCCGTGGAGGCCGTACTCGGCGGGCTTGCCGTCGGCGTCGAGCCAGTCCACGTCGGTGTGGAACCCGACGACCGGCACCGGGTCGCTGCCGTCGGTGCCGGCCCAGCAGCCGTCGGTGTAGACGTGGCGGCCGTCGGGCAGCTCCCAGTGCCAGACGCCGAGGAACCCGTCGTCGAGCTGGATCTGGAACCACTGCCACAGCGGGCAGCGCCCGTGGTCGCGGATGCCCCACGAGTGGTCCCGCTGCCCGATCCAGCCGTCGACCGATCGGGTCTCGCCCTCCACCGTGTAGGTCCCCGTGTAGGTGCCGGACTGGAAGATGTGGCTCTGGTCCCAGACGGTCTCGTCGCCGGCCGTCATCGTCCCCCGCTTGAGCCCGTAGGGCTGGGTCCGGGCGGTGAAGGTGGCGTCGAGGCCGATGACCGAGGTCTCGGGATCGGCCCACAGGCGGATCTCCCGCCACGGCTCGACCACCTCGACGCGGGCGCCGGGCATGGCGGTGGTGTGGGGGTCGCCGTCGTAGGCCCGGTCGTGGAGCCCGATCAGCGGCACGCCCCCGACCCGGCCCATCTGCAGCGAGTCCATGCGCTCGCGGGCCGGGTAGTGGGCCATCGTGAAGAACACGACGTCGCCGGTGCCGGACGGGTCGTGGATGTCGAAGAAGTAGCTCTCCCGCCAGTGCGGGTGCGGGGCGACGACGGCCGGCAGCAGCTCGGGGATCTGGTGGACGAACTGCTCGTCGAGGGCGGTGGGACGGGCCACGTCAGGCGGCCTTTCCGGTCGGGGCCGTGGGCGTGAACCGCACCGGCAGGTGCTTGATGCCGGCGACGAGCGGGATCCCGAGGGCCTGGAGCGGCACCGGGTCGCCCGCCACCTCGATGTCGGGCAGCCGCGTGAGCAGCTGGCGGAACGCCACCGCCACCTCCCGCCGGGCCAGGTGGGCGCCCAGGCAGAAGTGGGGCCCGGGGCCGCCGAAGCCGACGTGGTTGTTGGGGGTCCGGCGGACGTCGAACGTCTCGGGGTCGGGGAACTCCCGGGGATCGCGGTTGGCGGCGCCGTAGAAGAGCACCAGCTTGTCGCCGTCGACGAAGTCCTGGCCCGACAGGGTCAGGTCCCGGGTGACCGTGCGCCGCATGAAGGTGACCGGCGACGCCACCCGCACGATCTCCTCCACGGCGGATCCGGTCACGCCCTCGACGTCGCCCTGCCAGACCGCCCGCTGCTCGGGGTTGAGCGACAGCAGGTTCATGCCGTGGGTGATGGCGTTGCGGGTCGTGTCGTTGCCCGCCACCGCCAGGA
>DATBGF010000122.1:0-21966 GCA_036558145.1 Acidimicrobiales bacterium | reverse complement strand
TGGCGTGGCGGGGCGGGGTGACCGGCTACCGCCTGGTCCTGGTGGGGATCGGCGTGACCGCGGTGCTGTCGGCCGGGACCGGCTACCTGCTCACCCAGGCCCGCATCTACGAGGCCCGCGAGGCCATGGTGTGGCTCACCGGCAGCCTCAACGGCCGCGGCTGGGACCACGTGCGGCCCCTCGCCGTCGCGCTGGCCGTGCTGGTCCCCCTGGCGCTCGCCCTCGGTCGCCACCTGCGGATGCTGGAGCTGGGCGACGACAGCGCCCGCGGCCTCGGCCTCGCCGTCGAGCGGTCCCGGGCGGCGCTGCTGGTCGTCGCCGTGGCGCTGGCGGCCATCGCCACCGCGGCCGCCGGTCCCATCGGGTTCGTGGCGCTGGTGGCGCCCCAGATCGCCCGGCGCCTGGTGCACGCCCGCACGGTGGCGCTGCTGCCCAGCGCCGCGGTCGGTGCCCTGCTGATGACCGCGGCCGACCTGGTCGGCCGGAGGATCTTCGCCCCGAGCGAGCTTCCCGTCGGGATCGTCACGGCGCTGCTCGGGGCGCCCTACCTGCTGATCCTGCTCGCCCGCGCCCATCGCATCGGAGCTGCCGGATGACCCTCGCCGCCCGCACCCTGTCGCTGGCCTACGACGACCGCGTCGTGGTCGACGGCCTGTCGCTCGACATCCCCGCCGGCCGGGTCACGGTCATCGTGGGCGCCAACGCCTGCGGCAAGTCGACCCTGCTGCGGGGGCTGGCCCGGCTGCTCAAGCCCCGCGGCGGCACCGTCCTGCTGGACGGCGACGACATCGGCCGCCTGCCCACCCGGACCGTCGCCGCCCGCCTGGGCGTGCTGCCCCAGCAGCCCGTCGCCCCCGACGGCATCACCGTCGCCGACCTCGTGGGCCGGGGCCGCCACCCGCACCAGCGCTGGTTCCGCCAGTGGTCGCCCGAGGACGAGCGGGCCGTGGCCCGGGCCCTCGACGCCACCGGCATGACCGAGGTGGCCGACCGGCCGGTGGACGAGCTGTCCGGCGGCCAGCGCCAGCGGGCCTGGATCGCCCTGGCGCTGGCCCAGGGCACCGAGCTCATGCTGCTGGACGAGCCCACCACGTTCCTCGACCTGGCCCACCAGGTGGAGGTGCTCGACCTGCTGGCCGAGCTCAACGAGCGGGAGGGCCGGACCATCGTCGCGGTCCTCCACGACCTCAACCTCGCCTGCCGCTACGCCCACCACCTCGTCGCCCTGCGCGACGGGACGGTGGTGGCCGAGGGCGACCCCGCCGAGGTGGTCACCCCCGAGCTGGTGGCCGGCGTGTTCGGGCTGGCGGCCGCGGTCGTCGCCGATCCCCTCACCGGCACACCCCTGGTGCTGCCGGTGCCCTCCCGTCGAAAGGACATCCCGTGAAGCGTCTCCTCTCCCTCCTCCTCGTCGCCCTGGTGGGCGCGAGCGCCTGCGGTGGCTCGGGCGACGACGACACCGGCGAGGCGACGCCCAGCGCCGAGGGCTTCCCCGTCACCATCGAGCACAAGTACGGCACCACCGAGATCCCGGCGCCGCCCGAGCGGGTGGTGTCGGTCGGCTTCAACGACCAGGACACGATCCTGGCCCTCGGGACCGTGCCCGTCGGCATCCGGGACTGGTACGGCGACCAGCCCGACGCCACCTGGCCCTGGGCCCACGACCTGCTCGACGGGGCCGAGCCCGAGGTGCTCCCGGCCGACGAGCTCAACGTCGAGGCGGTCGCCGCCCTCGATCCCGACCTGATCGTGGGCGTGTCCTCGGGCATGACCGCCGAGGAGTACGAGACCCTGTCGGCCATCGCCCCCACGCTGGCCCAGTCCGGCGACTTCATCGACTACGGCATGCCGTGGCAGGACCAGACCCTCATGATCGGCGAGGCGCTGGGCCGGGCGGACGAGGCGGAGGCGATGATCGCAGAGGTCGAGGACCGCTACGCCACGATCCGGGCGGACGTGCCCGACCTGGCCGGGGCCGAGGCCACGGTCAGCTACGTCATGGACGAGAGCCAGATCGGGGCCTACGGGCCCGAGGACGCCCGCAGCCGGCTCCTCACCGACCTGGGCATGGTGATCCCGCCCGAGATCGCCGACCTGGCGGGCGACCAGTTCTACTCGCAGTTCAGCCGGGAGCAGATCGGGCTCCTCGACCGGGACGTCCTCATCTGGATCACCAGCGAGCCCGGCATCGTCGAGCAGATCCAGGCCGACCCCCTGCGCCAGCAGCTCGACGCCGTGGCCCAGGGCCGCGAGATCTTCCTCACCGACATGGAGTCGGGCGCCGCCTCGTTCAGCAGCGTGCTGAGCCTCCCGTACCTGCTCGACACCCTCGTCCCGAAGCTCGCGGCGGCGGCGGACGGTGACCCGTCCACGCCCGTCGGCTGAACCCTGGTATCTCCGAGGCCTTCGCGGCACTCTTAGTGGTGAAGGCGGAAAGCGGAAGCATCGGAGAGAGGCCATGGACGACCTCCGGGCCGGACGCGGCGACCCCTGGGAGTTCGACCCGGGGCCGCCGCCCAACCGGAAGTGGGCGCGCCTGTTCGCGGAAGTCCCGAACTACCGCGCGCTGGGCAAGGAGATGGTGGCGGGCAAGGAGCGCTTCCGGTGGCAGTTCGGCCCGGTGTTCTACCGGGGCCGGCTGGCCGACAAGCAGGCCCGGGTGCTGGTCGTGGGCCAGGACGCGGGCTCCGACGAGGCGCTCGCCCACCGCTCGTTCGTGGGCGAGACCGGCTCCAAGACGCAGCACCTGCTGAACCACATCGGCATCGACCGGTCGTACCTGTTCCTGAACACGTTCGTGTACTCGATCAACGGCCAGTTCGACGACGACATCGACAACCTGGCCCAGGACGCCGACTCACCCGTCGCCATCCACCGCAACGAGATCTTCGACTACGCGGCCGAGCGCCACGACCTGCGGCTGGTGATCGCGGTGGGCGGGGCGGCGCGGATCTCCGTGGTGAACTGGATCAAGCACCGCGGCGGCCATGTGAGCGACCCCGGCAGCCGCAAGCTGCACACGATCGACGCCGGCGCCATCGGGCCCAAGGTCCACATGGTGGACGTGATGCACCCCGGTGCGGTCGTGCAGGGCGCGGGCGGGGCGGTGGCCAAGTCGTTCGGCGTGGCCGCCGACCTCGTGGCCGGCTTCGCCAAGGCCGATCCCGACTGGCTGGCGCCGGACCCGGGCGCCACGCGCGGCGCGCCGGGCACGTTCCGCTACGTGTCCTCCCCCTTGCCCCTGCGCGACCTGGCGTTCGGCGCCACCTGGCGGCTCGGCACCGGGGGGACCGGCACGGTCCGCAAGGACTCGGGCCGGAGCATCATCATCGAGCCCCGCAAGCCGCTGCCGCCCCGGACCCCGTTCCCGGCCGAGGCCGCGGGGAAGGCCGACGGGTTCACGGCGGGCAGCGGCGAGGTCCCGTGGGAGCCGCCGTGCAAGCTCGGCGACTTCGACCCCGGGCCGCCCACCGACATGGCCAAGCTCCTGGTCGGGGCCAAGTCCGGCCTCGGCTGGCCCGACTGGAAGGCCGAGGGCGTGGTGGGCGCGGCCACCTACGGCGGTGGGCCGGTCTACCGGGGCCGGTTCAGCGGCGTGCAGGTCCTGGTGCTGGCCGACCAGGCCGGCCACGACGACCTGATGTGGGCCCGGGCCTACACCGGCGAGGCGGGGCAGCGCTTCCAGGGCCTCCTGGCCGCGCTGGGCCTGACCAAGAGCTACCTCATCCTGCGCACCCTGCCGGTCGACACCTCTGCGCTGGCGGCCGCCGACGTGCGCGCGCTCGTGGACAGCGCCGCGGTCCGCACCCTGCACCAGGCCATCGCCGGCAAGGTGCTGGACGACAACCCGGTGGCCGCGGTGGTGGCGATCGGCGCCCAGGCCCAGCGGCTGGCGGGCAACCTCGACTTCGGCAACAGGCCGGTGGTGAACCTGCCCGCCTGGGGCCCCGACGCGAAAGACGCGTGGGCCGCGGGGCTGGACCAGCTGAAGGGCGCGGGGATCACCGCCGACCGCAAGCCGCCGGCCGGGGCGTGGGACGCGACCCCGGTCCAGATCCCGCGGGCCGACGTGCCCTTCGGGGCGCCCCGCTGGCAGGCGACCTCCGGGGACCGGGTGCAGCGCTCCAAGCCCGAGGACGCCGGCCACGCCGGGGCCGATCCGTTCTACAAGGTGTGGATGCCGCGCTGGGTCAACACCGTCGAGATCCCGCCCCTCGTCTGAGCACCTGCATCCCCCGCGTTAGGGTGTCCCCCGGACAGACCTGGGCGACTCGCGGGGGAATGAGGCGGCGTGGAGCACACGGGGTACGACCACGAGCTGGATCGGCTCGTGGTGAACGTTGGGGACATCGCGGTGAGCCCGGAGTGGGTGTACCTGCCCGGAGGGCAGTACCCGCTGCGGAACTCGATGTGGGAGCTCACGGACCAGGTGCAGGAGGTGACCGAGATCCCGCCCTACGCCATCGTGCTGGCGGTGATCTTCTTCGCGGTCTTCCTGCTGGGCCTGCTGTTCCTGCTCATCAAGGAGTACCGGGTGCAGGGCGTGGTGCAGGTGGTGGCCGAGGGTGAGGGCTTCGTCCACGTCACCCAGATACCGGTGGCGTCCCAGCAGGGCATCAACCGGGTGCACCACCGCGTCGACTACATCCGGGAGCTGGCCGCGGCAGCGTGACGTTCCGGGGGCGGGCCTGCCAGGCTGGTCCCCGTGATCGACTGGACGGACATCGACGAGGTCGTCGGGCAGAACTGGTACCGGCTCGACCCCGACCTGGCGGACCGCGTGCGGCGCGACTGCCCGGCCGAGGACCTCGACTGGTCGGTGGCCACCCTCGACGGCTTCGGCGCGCTCGTGGGCGACCGGATCGCCCGGGCGGCGGACACGATCGACGCCCACCCGCCCGAGCTGGTCCGCTACGACCGCTGGGCCAACGAGGTCGGCCAGGTCGCCCACCACCCGGCCATGCTGGACGCCAAGGCCGCGCTGTGGGAGGCGGGCTACCCGGCGGGGTTCGAGGCCCAGGCGCAGGCCCGGGGCCGGGCCACGCCCGGCGTGGTCCTGGCCGGCGCCAGCTACCTGCTGGCCCAGGCGGACACCGGCATGGTGTGCAGCCTGGGAATGACCTCGGGCGTGGCCGGCCTGGTCGAGGCGTACGCCCCGGCGGACGTCCGGGACGTCCTGCTGGCCGGCCTGCGGGCCGCGGACGTGGCCGACGCGGTGGACGGGTCGATGTTCCTCACCGAGCGCGACGGCGGGTCCGACCTGGGCCGCACGGTCCACTGCGTGGCCCGGGACGTGGGCGACGGCCGGGTGGAGATCACCGGCGAGAAGTGGTTCTGCTCCAACGTGGACGGCGCCGCCATCGTGCTGCTGGCCCGGCCCGAGGGCGCGCCCGACGGTCCCGCGGGCCTGGGCCTCTACCTGGTGCCCCGGGTGCTGGAGGACGGCTCGCCCAACCGCTACGCGATCCGCCGGCTCAAGCCCAAGCTGGGCACCCGCAGCGTCCCCACCGGGGAGGTCGAGCTCCACGGCGCGCTGGGCTACGCGCTGCGGTCCGCCTCGCCGTCGGGTGGCGCCCCGTCGTCGGACTCCGGCGGCCTCGGGCGCATGATGGAGATGGTCAACGGCTCGCGCTTCGGTGTGGCGCTCATGGGCCTGGGCATCGCCCGGCGCTGCTTCGCCGAGGCCGCGGCGTGGGCCCACCACCGCCAGGCCAAGGGCCGGGCGCTGGTGGACCTGCCGCTGGTCCGGGAGCAGCTGGTGGACCTCCAGGCCGAGCTGGAGGCGGCCACCGCCCTCGGCTTCGAGTGCGCGGCCGCGTCCCGCCACGCCGACGGCGCCCGGCTGCGGCGCATCCTGGTGCCCGCGGCCAAGGTCCGGCTGTGCCGCCTGGGCGTGGAGGCCGCGTCGTTCGCGGTCGAGCTGCACGGCGGCAACGGCTACTGCGAGGACTGGGGCCTCACCCGCCAGCTCCGCGACGCCCAGTGCCACCCCATCTGGGAGGGCAGCGAGAACATCTGCGTGCTGGACGTGCTGCGGACGATCCGCCGCGACCAGGCCGACCAGGCGATCCTGGCCCGGGTGGACGAAGCCCTGGCGGTCGCCTCGTCCGGCGGCCCCGCCTGGCTGGCCCCCGCCGTCGACGCGGTGGCCACGGCCCGCACCGAGCTGGTCGACCGGATCGCCGCCCTCGGCTCCCGCGAGCCCGACGCCGCCGAAGCGGTCTCGGCCCGCCTGTGCGACCTCCTGGTCCGCACCACCGCCGCGGCCCTGCTGCTGGAGCAAGCCGGTGAGCCCGGCGACCTCGCCACCCACAAGGCCCTGGTCGCCCTCCGCTACACCCGCCGCCACCTCGACACCGCCTCGACCTGGAGCGACAACATCGCCGCGGTCGCCGGCCGCGACCTCCTCGCCTACGCCGACCTCGACCCCGACACCGCAGCCAAGGCCGCGGCCTAGCCCGCCGCCGTGGGGTCGGCCGGCCAGGGGTGCTTGGGGTAGCGGCCGGCCATCTCCTTGCGGACGTCGTGCCAGGAGCCGGACCAGAAGCCGGCGAGGTCGCTGGTGACCTGGACCGGGCGACCGGCGGGGGAGAGGAGGTGGAGGACGACCGGGACCCGGCCGCCGGCGACCGTGGGGGTGGTGGCGGCGCCGAACATGTCCTGGACGCGGACGGCCAGGACCGGAGGGTCGCCGGGGTCGCCTGCCGTGTAGTCGAGGCGGGCTCGGCGGCCGGTCGGGACCTCCAGGGTCTCGGGGGCCAGGCGGTCGAGGTCGCCGGCGACCGAGTAGGGGACCAGGCTGCGCAGCACCCGGGTCAGGTCCAGGCGGTCGAGGTCGGCGCGGCCGGTGGCGGAGCCGAGGAGGGGGGCCAGCCACTGATCGAGGGTGCGGCGCAGGGCCGCGTCCGACAGGTCGGGCCACGGGTCGCCGGCGACCGCGTGCAGGAACGCGACACGGGCCTGGAGGGAGCGGGCCGCCGGGGTCCACGGGAGGGCGGTGAGCGACGTCGAGCGGACGCGGTCGACCAGCGCGGTGGTGGCGGGCAGGCCCGGGGTCGGGCGGCGGTCGACCGTGCCCAGGCGCAGGCGGCCGAGGGAGCGCTCGACCCGGGCCACCAGGTCGTCGCGGTCGGCGTCCCACAGCAGCCGGGCGTGCTCGGTGATCTCGGCGCCGGCGACCGCGTCGAGCTCGTTCGGGGCGAGAGGGGCGGCCAGGCGGATGCGGCCGCCCGTCCGGCGGCCGTCGACCTCGCCCACGGCCAGGAGCGGTTCGCGGGCCAGGGCGTCGTCGGGGGTCACCCAGGCCTCCGTGCCGGCGCGTAGGACGAAGCGCCCGGGGCCGCCCCGGGCCTGGGCGATGCGGTCGGGGTAGGCGTGGGCCAGGAGCAGCCCCGCCTCGGTGGGGTCGCCGCCCGTGCCGGGGACCGTCCCGATCCGGCGGGCCAGGTCGCGGGCGCGGTCCCGGGCCCGGTGCAGGGCGCGGCCGTCGGCCAGCGGGTGGCGGGCCGACGGATCGTCCAGCAGAGCCAGGCGCAGGCCGACATCGGTCGGGCGCTCGTCGGGACGGCCCCGCAGGACGTCCCGGTCCTCCAGCACCGCGGCCAGCAGGCAGCCCAGCCACGCCTGGCCCTGCGCCTCGGCCACCAGCACCATGCGGGCCAGCCGGGGGTGCAGCGGCAGGGCGACCATCGAGCGACCGGCGGCGGTGGGGAGACCGTCGGGGTCGAGGGCACCGAGCGACACGAGCAGCCGCCGGGCCTCGTCCAGGGCCCGGGGCGGGGGCGGGTCGAGGAACGGCAGGCCGGCCGCGTCCGTGCCCCACACCGCCAGCTCCAGCGCCAGGCCGGCCAGGTCCGCCTGGCGGATCTCGGGCTCGCCGAACCGGCGCCGGGCCGCGTGCTCGACCTTGGACCACAGCCGCACCGCCACGCCCGGGCCCAGCCGCCCGGCCCGACCGGCGCGCTGGTCGGCCGACGCCCGCGAGGCGGGGACCGTCTCCAGCCGGGTCAGGCCGGTGGTGGCGTCGAACACGGGCTTGCGGGCCAGGCCCGCGTCCACGACGATCCGCACGCCTTCCACCGTCAGGCTGGTCTCGGCGATGTCGGTGGCGATCACCACCTTGCGCCGGCCCGGCAGGCCGGGGACCAGCGCGGCGTCCTGGGCGCCGGCGGGCAGCGCCCCGTAGAGCGTGTGGACGTCGACGTCGGGGCCCGGGTCGAGCGCCTCGGCCGTGCGCTCGATCTCGGCCGCGCCCGGCAGGAACACCAGCACGTCGCCCTCGGGCTCGGCCCGCAGCACCTGGCGGACGGCGGCCACCGCCGCCGGCTCGACGTGCTCGCGGGGCCGGCGGGGCGCCCAGCGCACGTCCACCGGCCAGGCCTCGCCGGTGCTCGTCACCAGCGGCGCATCCCCCAGCAGCGCCGCCACCTTGTCCCCGTCGAGCGTGGCCGACATGACCAGGATGCGCAGGTCGGGCCGCAGGTGGCGGCGGGCGTCCAGCGCCAGGGCCAGGCCCAGGTCGGCCTGCAGGCTGCGCTCGTGGAACTCGTCGAAGATCACGAGCGCCACGCCCTCCAGCGCCGGGTCGCGCTGGAGCCGCCGGGTCAGGATCCCCTCGGTCACCACCTCGACCCGGGTCCCGGGCCCGACGGACCGGTCGTCCCGGGTGCGGTAGCCGACGACCTCGCCCACCGCTTCCCGTCGCAGCGCCGCCATGCGCCGGGCCGCGGCCCGGGTCGCGAGCCGCCGCGGCTCCAGCATCACGATGCGGTCGTCGCCCCGCCACGGCTCGTCCAGCAGCGCCAGCGGGACGATCGTCGTCTTGCCCGCGCCGGGCGGTGCCTGGAGGACGGCCACGCCCCGGTCGGCCAGCGCGGCGCGCAGGTCGGGGAGGCAGTCGGTGACGGGCAGCCCGGGCAGCATCCCGGCCAGTGGATCAGAGTTGCGGTTCGAGCCGCATGTCGTCGATGAGCTGCTCGCGCGCCCGCGCCACCCGGGACCGGATCGTGCCCACAGGCACCCCGCAGATCTCGGCCGCCCCGGCGTAGTCGAAGCCCATGAGCTGGGTGAGCACGAACGCCTCGCGCCGCTCGGGGGACAGGCCGGCCATGACCTGGGCGGTGAGCACGCCGTCGGCCTGGTAGGTGACGTGCGACGACGGCTCGGTGCTGGCCGACAGCAGCCGCCCGAGCCGGCGGCGCCGCCCCGCGCTGCGGACCGCGTCGATGGCGGTCTTGCGCGTGATCGACAGCAGCCAGGTGCGGGCGCTGGACTCGGCCCGGTAGCCGGGCAGCGCCCGCAGGGCCCGGATGTAGGTGTCCTGCGCGACGTCCTCGGCCAGGTCGCGGCCGGCGACGGCGGTGGCCAGGCGTGCGACGTCGTTCCACGTCGAGCGCACGAACGACGAGAGCGCAACTCGATCGCCGTCGCGCGCCTTGAGCGCGAGCACGGTCACCTCATCCACCAGATCGTCCAACCTAGTGGGTCCCAAGTTGCGGGAACTAGTCGCACTGCTCGGACGACTACCTCCTCATGCAGTGCAGCACCTACCGCGCAGCCATCTCGGCGCGCCTCGACGGCGAGGACATCGGTCTGCCCGCCGAGGTGCTCGACGCTCACGTCGCCGGATGCGACGACTGCCGCGCCTGGTCCGCGGCCGCCGACGTCCTCGCGGGGGCCGTGGCCCGTGCCCCGAGGCCCGACGTCCCGCTCGACCCGGCGCTCCTGGCCGCCCTCGTCAGCCCGCCCGAACGCCGGCCCGCCCGCACCCGTCTGCTCTCGACCGGCGAGTGGCGGGTCGCGCTCGGCATCATCGCCGTGGCCCTGATGGTCGTGACGTGGCCGGGCGCCGTCCTCCACCACGAGGGCCACGCCTCGGTCCACATCGCCCACCAGCTCACCGCCTGGGACATCGGCCTGGCGGCGGGCTTCCTCGTCGCGGCGCTGTTCCCGGCCCGGGCCTGGGGCATGCTCCCGCTGGCCTGCGTGCTGGTGGCGTGCATGAGCGGCGCGTTCGTCCTCGACCTGCTGGGCGGCCACGGGGTCCTCGACACCCAGTTCGTCCACGCCCTCGAGATCGCGGGGCTGATCTGCCTGTGGGCCGTGGCCCGCCGCAGCGCGCACCAGCCCGGCGAGGTGCGGGTGGCGTGACCCGCTCGACCGTGAGACACGTGGTCGCGGCGGCGGCCTGCGTCCTGACCGCCGCGCTCACGCTGGTCCTCGGTCCGGCGCGGGCCGACGCCCACGCCGAGCTGCTGTCGACCGAGCCGGCGGCGGGCGAGCACCTCGCCACCTCTCCCGACCAGGTCGTGCTCCACTTCAGCGAGGCGGTCAACCTGGGCGACGACCTGGTCAAGGTGCTCGACTCGTCCGGGGACGAGGTCGACGCGGGCGACCCGGTGCACCTGAACGGCGAGCGCTCCTCGGTGGCGCTGCCGCTGCCCAAGCTGGACGACGGCGGCTACGTCGTGTCCTGGCGGGTCATCTCGTCCGACGGGCACCCGGTCGGGGGCGCCTTCACGTTCCGGGTGGGCGACGCCTCGGCCGCCGCGCCCGGCGAGGACCAGGCGCTCATCAACGACGTGCTCGGCGGCGCCGGCCAGGGCGACACCGTGCTCGGCGTCGTCTACGGCATCGCCCGCTTCGCCGCCTTCGCCGGCCTCGTCGTGCTGGTCGGCGCCGTCGCCTTCGTGGCGTGGCTGTGGCCCGCGGGGCGCGACGACCGCCGGGCCCGGCGGGTCGGCGCGGTCGCCTGGTGGACCGCGCTCGTGGCCACGCTGGCCTGCATCCCGCTCTACGCCTCCTACGTCGTGGGCGGCACGCTCGGCAACGCCCTCGACTTCTCGCTGATCGGCGACGAGCTCGGCCATCAGAACGGCCGGTCCTGGCTGGCCCGGGTGCTCCTGCTGGTGGTCCTGGCCCTGGTGGCCCGGTCCAAGCGGGCCGACCCCTGGGTGCTGTCCGGCCTGGGCGCGGCCCTGCTGGTCACCATCGCCCTCACCGGCCACGCCGTGTCCGGCGACCTGGTGCCGCTGGCCTTCGTGACCGACCTGGCCCACCTCGGCGGGGTCAGCGTCTGGCTGGGCGGGTTGGTCGTGCTGATCGGGGCCCTGCTCTGGCGGGACTCCGGTCGGGCGGAACGCGACAAGGGCGACGAGGTCGGCACGATCGTGGCCCGGTTCTCGCAGGTCGCCTTCTACGCCGTCGTCGTGATCGTGACCTCCGGTGCGATCCAGGGCTGGCGCCAGGTCGGCAGCTACGACGCGCTGTTCGAGACGGCCTACGGGCGCCTGCTCGTGTTCAAGGTCGTGCTGGTCGCGGGGATGCTGGTCGCCGCGTCCTTCAGCCGGACGTGGGTCCGCAACCGGGCCGTCTCGTCCGCCCGGGCCATGGCGCTGTCCCCCGGTCCGGGGGCGGTGGCGGCCTCGACGGACCAGGGCCCGGCCAGCCTCACCGTGTTGCGCCGCTCGGTGGCGGCCGAGGTGGCGCTGGCCGTGGCCGTGCTGGCGGTGACGGCCATGCTGGTCAACGCCGTCCCGGGCAGCTCGACCGGCGCCACCGGCCCGAGCGGGCCCTTCGCCACCCAGGTCCACGGCGAGACGTTGATGGTCCAGGTGTCGGTCGACCCGGTGACCGTCGGCCAGTCCGACGTGAAGCTCACCGTCACCGACCACGGCCTCAACCCGATACAGCCCGAGGAGGTCCAGGCCTCGCTCAAGCTCCCCGAGCGCGACCTCGGCCCCATCACGTTGACGTTGGAGAACACCGGTCCCGGCGTGTACGTCGCGTCCGACGTCGAGATCCCCTACCCGGGGAACTGGGAGCTGGACATGGCGGTCCGCACCAGCGAGATCGACCAGACCCTGCTCAAGACCGCGGTCCCGGTCTCCTGACCATCCACCAACCAAGGAGCAAGAGAGTGAAGACCCGTGCAGTGACCCGCGCCCTGGGAGTGGCCGCCGTGGCCCTTGTGGCCCTGGCGCCCATGGCGTCCGCCCATGTCACGGTCAATCCCAAAGAGGTGGAGAAGGGCTCGTTCGCCCGGCTCACCTTCCGGGTGCCCAACGAGCGCGACGACGCCGGCACCACGAGCCTCGAGGTGAACCTGCCCGAGGACCAGGCGTTCACCAGCGTCTCCGTCAAGCCCCTCCAGGGCTGGACCGCGACGAAGACGATGCGCACGCTCGACCAGCCCATCGACAACCACGGTGAGCAGGTGACCGAGGTCGTCTCGAAGATCACCTGGACGGGCGGGGTCATCAACCCCGGCGAGTTCCAGGAGTTCGACGTCTCGATCGGCCGCATGCCCGAGGACGTGGACTCGTTGTCGTTCCCGAGCATCCAGACCTACTCGAGCGGCGAGATCGTCCGCTGGATCGACCCGGTCGTCGCGGGCCAGGAGGAGCCGGAGCACCCGGTGCCCACCCTCACGCTGGTCGACCCCGCCCCCGAGGGCGGGACCGCGGCTCCCGCGGCCACCGACAGCGGCGAAGAGGGCGCGGCCACCCTGCCGGTCGGTGACACCGCCAGCCAGGACGACGTCGACTCGGCCAACACGCTGGCCACGGTCGGCATCGCCGTGGGCGTGCTCGGCCTCGCCGTCGCCGTGTTCGCGCTGTTCCGCAGCCGTCGCAGCTCGGGCGGCACCGGCTCCTCGCCGGAGACGGAGACCAAGACGCCGGTCGGCGCAACCTCCGACTAGCGGACCGCCGGACTGGGAATAACGAGACCGGTCGGTGGGTTGTCGCCCATCGACCGGTCTTCCGGCTGTCGGTTTCAGCCCACCGCCGTCACTGCGGGTCTCCCCCTCCGGCAGTGGCGGCGGTGACGCGTCTGGCGCCGAACGCCAGCTCCCCGCTCCACACCACCAGGCCGGCCGCCGCCACGCTCAGGCCGAGGGCCAGGGCGGTGCACGCCCGGTCGAGGTTGTAGGGCAGATCCGTGGGCAGCACGGGCTTCCACAGCACGTCGGCCCGCAGCACCCCCCAGCCGATCACCGCGGCGGCCGACGCCAGCGTGGCCACCGGCCCCCACGGCCGGCGCCCTCGCAGGCCCAGCCCGGCCACCGCCAGCACCGCACCGAGGGCGGGGACGACGACCACCAGTGGGTTGACCCCGGAGCCGGGCGGCGCCACCGACCACTGGCCCCAGCCCGCGATCAGCGCGGCCAGCGACGCCGCCAGCGTGGCGATCCCGGCCGTCACCACGGCGTGGCCCCGCCACAGTCCGAGCAGCAGCACCGCGGCGCCGGCCAGCAGCGCCAGCAGGAACCAGGGGATCGGGCTGATCTCCTCGGCCAGGACCAGCGTCCCCTTGATCTGGGTGGGCGTGCCGTCGACCGTGATGCTCACCACCCAGTCCTGGATCACGTCGCCCGGCCCGAACCCGGTCGGCTTCTCGGTGCCCATCCAGTGGATCCGGTGGTCGTGCCAGGCGTAGGTCCCGCCGCTCGCCACCTTCTCCCACACCGGGTCGGCATCGTCGTCGGCCTCGGGCGGCGGCGTGACCCGGCCCTGCCGGTCCCGGTTCAGGTAGGTGGCCGTCGAGCGCCGGTTGCGCTCGACTGTGCCGTCCTCGCGGAAGCGGAGGTACGGCTCGCGCCCGTAGCCCTCGACGATGACCTCGTGCCCGCGGTCCACCGAGAGCTCGAGGAAGGAGTCGCCCCCGACGATCTCGGCCCGCACGGCCGCGGCCGCAGGGTCGATGCCGGTGACCGTGGAGCGGTAGTCGCTGGGACGGGGCGGATCGGCCGCCGCCGGCGCGGCTTGCGCGACCAGGATCGCCGCCCCCAGCAGGGCTGCGACACCGAGCCCCGCGCGCCGGAGGATCACGGGGCGCCGCGTGCCGGGGTGTCGCCGGAGGCCTCCGCCTCGGGCTCGGGCTCCGGCTCGGGCTCGGGGCCCGTGCCGCCGCCACCGCCGTCGCCGCCGCTGCCCGAGCCGGGACCGCGGAGGCGCACGACCAGCGCGGCGATCGCCCCGCCGATGACCACGACCGCGGCCGCCCCGATCAGCCAGAGGGGGATGCCCTCGTCTTCCGATTCCCCCTCGTCGGACTGGGCGCTGCCGCCGGTGCCGTCGTCCTCGGGGGCGAAACCGCCACCGGCCTCGGTGCCTACGGTGACCTGGTTGTCGCCGCCGGCCGTGGTGCTCGGCGAGAGGTCGACCTCCTGCTGCTCCTCCAGGGTGGCGTCGGGGTTGGTCGAGGTGAAGCGCACGGTCCACAGCCCGGCGCTGGGGAACTCGACCGGGCCCGAGTAGGTGCCGTCGTCGTCCTCGCGCGGCAGCTCCACCGGGGCCAGGGACTCGCCGCTGAGCGACACCGCCGCCGCCGTGACCGTGGCGTCGTTGGCGGGGTCGCCGTTCTCGGTGACCCGCACGATGAAGTGGAGCGACTGGCCGGCCGGGTGGACAGCCTCGAGCTCGATCTCGCCGGTGTCCTCCTGGGCGCCGGCCAGGCCGGCCGGGCCCGCGGCCAGGAGGGCGCAGGCGGCCGCCAGAGCCGCGAGCGTCAGGCGGAAGCGGTTGGTCATGCGCTCATGCTGTCCCCGCGGACGATCCGCGGGCAAACGTCACCGCGGGGTGCGCACGACGACCACGGAGAGGTCATCGAACGGGCCCGCGGCCAGCCCCGCGAGGTCGGTCCGGACGACCGTCTCGTCCGGCTCCGCCAGGCGGCTGCACACCGCCACGTCCCGCGGCCCGCAGCCGGCGTCGAGCAGCGCCCGGCCCAGCGCCTCGGCGGTCTGCCGCTTGGACACCAGCACCGCGACGGTGGGTTGGGCCAGCACCGCGGCCACCGCGTCGTCGAGCGACTGCCCGTGGAGGGAGACGACGGCGGCGTCGCCCCACGGGGCGGCCAGCCGGGCGAAGGCGAGCGCCACCGACGAGGGCGCCGGATGGATCGCCAGCGCATCGGCGCCCAGGCGGTCGGCCGCGAAGCGGACCATGCCGTGGAAGCCGGGATCGCCCGCGGCCAGGATGCACGGCCGCCGTCCCTCGTCCCGCAGTGCGCACGCCTGGTCCAGCACCGCGGCCAGGTCGCCCCACGACTCGACCCGCTCTCCCGGGATGTCGTCGGCCAGCAAGGCGAACTGGCGGGCGTGGCCCAGCAGCACACCGGCCCGGCGCAGGGCGGCTTCGGCGTCGCGCCCGAACCACTGGCCCCCGAGCAGCCCGATTATCGGGATCCGCTCGGCGCTCACGGGCTCCAGTTCGGGTCGCGGCCGAAGGCCAGCAGGAGCTTGGCCTGGGGGTCGTCGGTCGCGTCCGGGTCGCCCGGGCGCTCGCCGACGACGCCGGCCGCCCGGTACAGCTCCTCCCGCTCGGCGAACCAGGGGGCCAGCGCGGCCACCAGCTCGGGATCGATGGTGCGGTCGGCGCCGACGGCCGCCGCCAGGTCCCAGCCGTGGATGATGTGGTCGGCGGCGAGCTGGTAGGCGTACTCCTCCGCGGGCGTGTCGCCGAAGGACAGGTGCACGGTCCGGCCCGCCACCACGCCCGACGCCGCGGCCATGGTGGCCGTCTCGCACGCCGCCCGGGCGGCGGTCACCGGGTCGTCGCCCAGCAGGTCGCCCTCGAAGCGGTCGCCCACTTCCTCCATCGTGGCGCCGTCCATGAGCGGCACCGTCCACAGGTCCTCGTACACGATGTGGTTGACCAGGGCGCGCACGTCCCAGTCCGGGCACGGCGTCGGTCCCACCCACGAGGTGCCGTCGAGCGCGTCGAGCAGGGCCGCGAAGCCCTCCACGCTGCGCCGGTGCAGATCCGTCACATGCATGGCAATCCTCCTCCGGCTCTAGTCTCGCGTCGGGATGTCCGGGTCGCATGAGCACGGTCACAGCCACCTGCGAGCCGGGGCGCGCCACAAGGGCCGGCTGTGGGGGGCGCTCGCCATCCTGGGCAGTGTCACGGTGGTCGAGGTGATCGCCGGGTTCGCCACCAACTCCCTGGCGCTGCTGTCCGACGCGGGCCACATGCTCACCGACGTCGGCGGGCTGGGGATGGCGCTGGCCGCCATCAGCGTGGCCGACCGGTCCCGGCTGGACCGCCAGCGCACGTTCGGCCTGTACCGGCTGGAGATCCTGGCGGCGCTGGCCAACGCCCTGCTGCTCTTCGGCGTGGCGACCTACGTGCTGGTCGAGGCGCTGCGCCGCTGGGGCGACGCGCCCGAGATCCTGGCCGGGCCCATGCTGGTCGTCGCCGTGATCGGCCTGCTCGCCAACCTCGCGGCCTTCGCGCTGCTGCGGGCGGGGGCGGGCGAGAGCCTCAACGTCGAGGGCGCCTACCTCGAGGTGCTGGCCGACCTGTTCGGCTCGGCCGCGGTCATCGTGGCCGCGGCCGTGATCGGCCTGACCGGCTGGACCTGGGTCGACCCGCTGGTGGGGGTGGGCATCGGCCTGTTCATCCTGCCCCGGACCTGGCGGCTGGCCGCGCAGGCGCTGCGGATCCTGGTGCAGGCGGCCCCGCCGGGGCTCGACCTGCCGGCGCTCGAAGCTGAGCTGCGGGGGGTCGGCGGGGTGGTCGACGTCCACGACCTGCACGTGTGGACCCTGACGTCGGACATGGACGTGGCCTCGGTGCACCTCATGGTGTGCGACGGCACCGACAGCCATGCGGTGCTGGACCAGGCCCGGCAGATCCTCCGGGAGAACCACGGGATCGGCCACGCCACGCTCCAGGTCGAGCCCGACACCCACGAGGGCTGCGACGAGCTGGCCTGGTAGTTCGCGTTCGCCCTGACCAGGGCCTACGTTCGCGGTGCCCACTGTCACGTTGCGATGGCCTCCTCCGCCGTCTAGGAATGGTTACTGCGGGTAGCCCCGCAGGGGAGGAACACCCATGACCGACACACTGACCGCCGAAGCGGTGGCGCGCCGGGTCGACAAGCTCAACACGGCGTCGCTGGCGCGCATCATCGATCCCGACAAGGACATGCCGGGAGGCCTGGGGGACGGCGCGGTGCTCGCGCCGGACCTGTTGCTGCCCACCGCCGGGCTGGACCAGGGCGTCCTGGACGACGGCGCCTACGCCCGCTTCAGCCGGCTGGCGCTGGCCGCCATCACCACCTCCGGGCTCCAGTTCGAGGCCATCCTCATGGCCGGGTTCGGGCTCCACATCGTCCGGGCCGACGACTACACCGATCCCCGCATCACCTACCTGCTCCACGAGCTGGGCGAGGAGACCCGCCACTCGCGGCTGTTCATCCGCATGCTGACCCAGCTCGGCGAGGTCGCCCCCAACCCCATGGACAACTGGATCGTGGAGAACGTGGGCAAGCGGGTCGTCCAGCAGGTGATCCAGCGGCCGCCCGTGATGTTCACCATGGTGCTGGCCGGCGAGGAGATCCCCGACCTGATGCAGAAGCTGGCCGTGGACCACCCCGGCACCGACCCGTTCGTGCGCGAGGTGAACCGCTACCACCGCCAGGAGGAGGCCCGCCACCTGGCCTTCGCCCGCATGGTGCTGCCCGAGGTCTGGGCGCGGTCCAGCCGGGCCGATCGGTTCATGGTCCACAACGTGGCCCCCGGGCTGATCCGGGAGATGTACGAGAACATGATCCACGCCGGGGTGTTCGAGGCCGTGGGTCTGCCCGGCGTCCCGACCTGGCGCGCCGCCCGCAACCACCCGGGCCGGGTCAAGGTCCGGGTCGAGGCCACCCGCCCGGTGCTCGACACGCTCATCAACGCAGGCGCCATCGAGCGGGGCAAGGTCCCCAGCGCCTGGCAGGGCCTGTGCGGGGTCGACGCCGGCGGCGAGCCGCAGGACCCCGCTGCCTGACCCCGAGGGGGTCAGGCGATGGCCCGTAGGACGATCTCGGTGTCCTCGGTGGGGGCGACGCCGAGGTCGGCCAGCTGGGCCAGGCAGGTGTCCATGGCCCGGCGGGCCGCGGCCCGGTCGCCGCGGGCCAGGTGGGCGGCGACCGAGAGGCGGTAGGCGGGCTCGGACCACGGCTCGGTCTCGACCGCCCGCGCCGCCAGGCGGAGCGCCTCCTCCGGGTTGCCCGCGGCCAGCGTCAGCTCGCCCGCCCGCACGGCGGCGGCCACGAACCGGGCCGAGAGCCGGTCGCGGTGGGGGAGCGCCCATTCCTCGTAGCCCGCGTCGGACAGGTACGGCCCGCGGTAGAGGCTCAGCGCCCGCCGGTAGAGGTCCAGCGCCGCCGAGGGCTCGCCGGTGCGCTCGGCCTCGGCCGCCCGGTCGAGCAGCTCCTCGATCTGCCAGGCGTCCACGTCGAGCCAGCCGTGGGTGGTCAGGCGGAGCGTGGCGCCCTCGCTGCGGACGAAGAACGACGGGGCGCCCTCGCGCCGCTCCGGCTCCAGCACCGCCAGCAGGTACGACAGCGTCACCCGCAGGTTGCGCAGGGCCGCCGCGGTGTCGAGGTCGGGCCACAGCGCGCCGGCCAGCTCCTCCCGGGTGCCACCGCCCCGGGCCAGGAGCACGAGCAGCAAGGCCCGGACCCGCTCCCGGCGCCAGTGCGGGTGGTCCACGACCCGGCCGGCGCGGCGCAGGGTGGTCGGGCCGAGCACCGACAGCTCCAGCGGGGCCGACGGCTCGGGCGGGACCGTGTCCAGCAGCGTGCGGGCCCAGGTCCGCAGGGCCTTGGGCGCCCCCGGCCGCTCGATGAGCCGGGTCAGCGCGGTGCGGGCCACCGGCCCGGCGTCGGCCACCCGGGTAGCAGCGCCTGACTGGCCTCCGGCGGCGGCGGCGCAGGCCAGCTCGATGATCCACACGATGGGGAGGAAGGTCGGCGCGGCCGCCCAGTCCTGGCCCCGCAGGGAGGCCGCCGGCCCGAGGTCGCCCCGCTCCCGCAGCGCCACGAGCGCCTCGGACAACCGCAGCGCCGAGCGGTAGCAGGGGCCGATGTCCAGGGCCTCGAACTGGCCGCGGGTCTCGGGGAGCAGCACGTACAGCAGCGGCAGGCGCCGCAGGTGGTTGTAGTACTGGCGGCCGTCGGAGACCTTGTGCCCCTCGATCGCCGGCACCAGCACCCGGGCCGCCTCGGTGTCGTCGCCCTTGGCCACCGCGATGGCGGCGTCGGACAGGCGCAGCGTGGCCTGGAGGCTGGGCAGCGGGTGGGGCCCGCCGTACTGCCGGCTCAGCAGGATGTGCTGGTCGGCCTCCTCCAGGTCGCCCCGGAACGCGGCCCTGCTCGCCGCCAGTGAGAAGCCGATCGCGCGGGTGTGGTCGTTGCCCGAGCGCTCCAGCTCGTCGAGCATGCGGTGGAGCGCCTCGCGGCCGCGGTCCAGCTCGCCGCACAGCTCGAGGGAGTTGACCTCCAGGATGGTCAGCGCGCCCTTCAGTGCGGGGCTGGCCTGGGACACGGCCAGCTCGGCGTGGCGCCGGGCGGCCTCGGCGAACCCGAGCGCCAGCTCGGCCCCGGCCCGCAGCCAGGTGACGCTGGCGCGCCAGTAGTCGGCCACCTCGTCGTCGTCGATGGTGTCCAGCGCGGCGAGCACGCCCCGGGCGTCGCCCATCGTGTCGGCGATGAGCGCGTGGCCGATGCCGATCACCCCCCGGGCCTGGGGCAGGTTCTCGATCATGTGGGCGTAGCCCCACAGCCGGCCGAACAGGTCGACGTCCTCGCGCCAGTGGGCGTACATGGCCAGGTGCTCGACGGCGGCCAGCACGCCCAGGCTCTCGCCCTCCTCGGCGAAGCGGTCCGCCGCCGTGATGAGCAGCTCGACGGCCCGGTCGACGTCGGTGGTGGACGCGGCCACCCCGGCCACGAGCAGCCCCTCCGGGCTGGCCCGCACCGGCTCGGGGAGCGTGGCGTAGAGGCGCCCGACCCCGGAGAAGGCCGACAGCACGTGGGCCCGGGTGCCGGTGCGCAGCATGGCCCGCAGCTCGTCGTGGGCCCCCGCCGCCACCAGCAGGTCGGTGGCCTGGCGGACGTCGCGGGTGGCGAGCGCCAGGCCGGCCCGGCGCTGCACCTCCCGCCGCTCGCGCGGATCCAGCTGCTCGGACAGCGAGTCCGACCAGACGGGGTGGATGGCGTACCAGCCGTTCTCGTCGCTGGACACCAGCGGCAGCCGGGACATCAGCGCGTCGAGGGGGATGTTCTCGCCCAGCACGGTGTCGATCAACGCCTGGTCGGCGCCGCCGAGCGCGGCCACGGTCGCCACGACCCGGCGGTCCCCCTCGGACAGCGCGGCCATGACCTCCTCGGCCAGGAAGTCGTCGATCGACGTGCGGGCGCCGGCCGTGCGCAGCTCGGCCAGGGCCGGCCACCCGCCCAGGTCGGCCAGGCGGTCCAGGGGCAGGCCCCGGAGGTCGGCGAA
This sequence comes from Acidimicrobiales bacterium, assembly GCA_036558145.1. Lineage (GTDB taxonomy): Bacteria > Actinomycetota > Acidimicrobiia > Acidimicrobiales > VFJN01 > ZC4RG19. The sequence continues at coordinate 1,691 of DATBGF010000122.1, read as the reverse complement.
CGCCGCCAGCTCCTCCTGGCCGAACGCCAGGTCGCGCTCGCCCAGGCACTCGACCTGGCCCAGGGCGTTCAGCCGGGCCAGCGGGATCGGGGGCTCGGACCGCCCGCTGAGGACGATGTGGCCGTTGGCCGGCAGGCCCTCGACCAGCCCGGTGAGCACGGCCGCCCCGGGCGAGCTCCGCCCGACCTCGTGCACGTCGTCGAGCACGAGGCACACCGGGCGGGGCGACAGCCGCCACAGGTTGCTGGCCAGCAGCGCGCCGAGGTTGTAGGCGTCGAGCTCGCCCGGCTGGTGCACCTGGGGCAGCTCGACATCGAGCGCGTCGGCCAGCCCGGCGGCCAGGCGCCGGGCGTCGTCGTCGCCCGGTCCACAGCCCAGCCAGCAATCGACCCCGCGTGGGTCCAACGCGTTCTCGTCGAACGCCTGGGCCAGCAAGACGGACTTGCCGAAACCCGGACCGGCGACGATCACGGTTATCTGACGATCCCAGCGACCCTGAAGCCGTCGCAGCAACGCGCTGCGCCGGATCAGGGGTCGGCCCGGCCGTGAAGGAGCGTAGCGGTAGGGCCGCGACACGCCGGCGCAGCTTAACCGGCGTGACCCTCCGCTAATGCCGCACTAATCGACCGCCGTTCCCATGCCGCGGGGCGGCGCGAACGCTCTCCGTCGACATCTCCGGCGACGAGCGCGCGTTCAGTGGGCCAGCGCGTTGCGTACTGCCGTCTCGAGTGGACGGGGGCCCATCTCGTCCAGGTGGACGTAGCGGGCTCCCATGGTCGTGGCGAGCTGGCGGGCCAGGCCCAGGCGGGTGGGGCCGTCCTCGGCGTCGACCACGATCACGTCGAGGTTGGCCGCGGCCACGTCTGCCGCCGCGGCCTGGGCCCGGGTGGCCGCCGCCTCGTGGCCGGTCGCCCGCCCGTCGGTGACCAGCACGACCAGCGGGGGCCAGCCGTCGGTGGCGGCCCGGCGGGCGATCGCCAGGGCCGCGGTGATGCCCTCGGCCAGCGGCGTGACGCCGCCGGTGGGCAGCTCGGCCAGGCGGGTCCGGGCCAGCTCGACGCTGGCGGTCGGGGGCAGCACCACCTCGGCGCTGTCGCCCCGGAACGTCAGCATCGACACCCGGTCCCGGCGCAGGTAGGCGTCGGCGAGCAGCCCGAGCACCGCGCCGGTGGCGGCCTCGACCCGCTGGTGGGTGCCCATCGATCCGCTGGCGTCCACCGCCACGACCACCGTGCGGCCCACGGTGCGCGACCGCACGGGCTCGCGCAGGTCCTCGACCGCCAGCATCGGGCCATTGGGGTCGGCCTGGCGCCGCTCGGCCGAGGCCCGCACGGTGGCGGCCACGGCCACGCCGGCCAGCGGGCCGGCGCCGGGCGCCTGGTGGCCGACCATCCGGCCCCGGCCCTCGCTGCCCTGGGTCGTCCGCCCCACCCGCGCCTCCAGCGGCGGCGGAGGCGGCGGAGCGTCGTCGGGCCCCGCGCCCGCGTCGGGCGCCGTCAGGTCGGGTGCGGGCGGCGGCGGGTTGTTGAATGCCGTGCCCGCCAGGGACTGCCACGTCCCCGCCGGCGCAGGCGGCATCGGCGGCCCGCCCGCGGGCGCCCAGCCCGACGGCGGCGGAGGGGGCGGCGGAGGCGGCCCGGGCTCGGCCTCGTCCGACGGCTCGTCGCCTACGGCGTCCCCCGCCTCGTCGC
>DATBGF010000121.1:0-3788 GCA_036558145.1 Acidimicrobiales bacterium | reverse complement strand
TCAAGGGATTTTTGTATGTTTTCCTGATCTACTAGTCATAGCCGAAGCTGCGGGCGAGGTCCTTGACCTCGTCCGTCAGCTCCGCGCCGTCTCCCCGCCAGTCAACCGGGCCCTCCAGGGAATCGTGGTTGCCCGACCACTCCCGCAGCTCAGGATCCTGGAGGAAGCTCGGGTCGTTGCCGAACAGCGCGTTGGGCGGGCCCGGGACGGCAAACGGGGAGTCCTCGGGGTGGAGCATGGCATCGATGGCGTCCTCGTCGTCGCTGAGGTCCAGCCAGCGGGCGATCTGGGCCATGTGCTTCTCCGGCTCGGCCAGCAGATCCTCGCCGGCGACCCGCCGCTGGTGGGACTTGGGGACGCCGGCCAGGAACGTCACGATGTTCACGTTCGAGCGGAACCACAGGCGCTGCGGGTCCGGGGTCGGCGGTTGGGTGGACAGGTCCAGGGCGCGCATGCTCCGAGCCGTGCGGGCGCCGCCCATCTTCCACAGCGACTTGCCCTGGCCCTGGGGGTGGCGGGTCAGGTGGAGGAAGCGGGCTTCGGGGTAGGCCTGCCAGGCTCGCCAGAGGTAGTCCATCTGCAGGACGCTGCGGGGGCTCTTCTCCACGGCCACCCGGGGCTCGATGCGGTCCAGCAGCTCGTCGAAGACCGAGATGCAGGTGGCGTCGAGGCGGGAGTCGAGCCAGCGCTCGGCCAGCATGATGGTCTGGCGGGTCTGCTCGCCGCCCCACAGCTCGGCCACGGCCCGCAGCAGGCCGTGCTGGCCCCAGGCGGGGTGGGCGAGGACGATCGAGCGCTCGCGCATGGTCTCGGCGACCAGGAGGTTGACCTCCGGCAGCCCGTACATGCCGGGGTGCTGGCCGAGCATGGCGCACACCACGGACGTGAACGACCGGGGCGGGGCCAGCACGAAGAGAGGGCCGATCGGGATGTCGTCGCGGGCCTCCGCGTGCCCGTCATCGGACGCGCTCACATTCCTCTCCATACCTCGCACCCCCTCGTGGCGGACGGGTCGGTCCAGGGCCAGACGGGGACGGCGACCGTCCCCACGAACAGGCCCCACGGCGTCGAGCACATGCTCTCCAGGCCGAACAGGTGCGGGCTGCCGAACCCGACGGTCGTCACCGGCGACCAGTCGACGCCGTCGGGCGTGCACCAGAGGTCGAAGCCCGGCTCCCGGTCGTCGTCACCGGACGGGGCCGCCCGGGCGCGGCCGCCGCCGGGGCGGGCCAGGGCCGTGTTCAGGGCGACCCGGTCCTCGGTGCCGGCGTACAGGCAGCCGTCGTGGGCGGCCATCTCCCAGACCACGCCGTTGGCGTCCGAGCCGAAGCCGGGGCCCAGGCCACTCGCGGCCGCGCGCCAGCGGGACCCGATCCGGCGCCGGTCGCCCACCGCCACCGTGACCGAGCCGTCGTCGTCGAGGCGCAGCACCTCGCCGCCCACCCGGGGGCGCCGGGGGCCGTCGTCGCCCTGGTTGGCCTCCTGGCCGGTGCCGACGTACACCGAGCCCGCGAACGCGCAGATGCTGGAGGCGGCCTCGTTGGCCGGGCCCCGGCCCCCACCGTCGGCGACGACCCGGGTCCAGCGGTGGGGAAGCGGGCCGCCCCCGGTGCGCCAGACCTGGCAGCCGGTGACCGGGTTGAACGTTCCCGCGTAGAGGTGGTCGCCGGCCACGGACAGCTCGTAGACGGTGCCGTTGGCCTCGTCGCCGAAGCCGGGATCGCAGGCCTCGACCCAGGCGCCGGCCGCGGGGTCCGACGCGGCGTAGACCACGGCGGCGCCGGCCGCGTTGCGCTGCACGCCGTCGTCGGTGACCTGGCCGGCGGGAGCGGCGTAGAGCCGTCCCTCGAACGCGGCCAGCGCCCGGTAGGACCACGGGGTACCGGGTACATCCGGCTGGTAGGTCGTGGGCTCGAACGTGTAGCCGTCCTGCGAGCGCAGGATCAGGCTGCCGCGGGCCGAGATCGTGCTGACGTACAGCACCGGCTCCTCGTCGCCCTCGCCCTGGAACACGACCATCCGCCGGTAGCCGGACTCGCGCGCCGCCCGGTCGCCCCGCTCGGGCACGAGCGGCGACTCGGCCACCGGCTCCCAGTCCAGGCCGTCGAAGCGCCAGATCTGGCCTCGCTGCACCCGCTGGCGGCGCTGCCACTCCGCGCCCGGGCCCCGGGCGCCACGCCGTCCGGCGGGCGTCCGGTGGGCGCCGCCCTGGCCCTGGCGGGACACGCCCACGTACAGGTGCTCGTCGAACCAGGCCAGGGCCTGGGCGCGGTTGTTGTACGGGTCGCCGAACCCGCCTTCCGCCAGCAGCTCGAAGTCGGCGGCCCGCAGGGGGCGCGCCCGGGATGTCTGCGAGGGCATCAGTGCTCCTCCCTCTCGGCCGGGGCCCGGCGCCGCCGCCGGGACCGGAACGGGGCGATCACCGGGTCGAGGAGGATCGTGTCCTCGGGCAGGGTGACCAGGTAGACGATGAGGTCCGCCACGCGGGCGGGATCGAGGGCGGCGGCCGGGCGGGGCAGCGGGCCGTTCTGGTCCCAGAACGGGGTGGCCACCGCGTCGGGGAGGACCACGTTGACCCGCACGTTGTACTGCTGCACCTCTTCCCGCAGGGACTCGGACAGGCCGATGACCCCGAACTTGGAGGCGCAGTAGGCGCTGTCGTACGCCCGGCCCACCCGGCCCGACACCGAGGAGATGTTGACGATCGACCCGGAGCGCTGGCCGATCATCGTGTCCAGCACGGCGCGGTCGCACAGGAACGTGCCGCGCAGGTTGGTGGCGATCACCGCGTCCCACTCGTCGGGGGCGGTGGCCCACAGCGTGCGGGGCGGGGACCCGGGCGCCCGCAGGATCCCCGCCGCCGCCACCAGCACGTCGATGCGCCCGTAGCGCTCGACCGCGGCGCCGGCCAGCCCGGCGGCGTCGGCCTCCACGCCCACGTCGGCCACCACCGCGTGGGCGCCGGCGCCGGCCGGTGCGACCTCGGCGACGGCCGCGACGGTGGCGTCCAGTCCGTCCCCGTCGACGTCGGCCACCACGACCTGGGCGCCCTCGCACGCCAGCGCCACCGCGGTGGCGCGGCCGATCCCGCTGGCGCCGCCGGTCACGATGCCGACCCGGCCGGCGAGCGCGGTCATCGGGCGGCCCGGGCCTGTTCGGGGGCGGCGGCCGGGGCCATGACCGCGGTGCCCAGGGTGGCGCTGCCGGGCAGGCGCAGCAATCCGAGGATGGCGGCGGCCACCCGCTCGGGATCGAGCATGTGGCGGGGTCGGGGGATGAGGCCGGCCTGGTCCCAGATGGCGGTGTCGACCGCCCCGGGGACCAGCGCCTGGACCCGCACGCCGTGGGGCGCGGCCTCGGCTGCCAGCGCCTCGGTCATCCCGATCACCGCGGCCTTGGAGGCGCAGTAGGCCGACTCGTAGGCGTGCCCGGCCAGGCCGGCGACCGAGGCGACGTTGACGATCTGGCCGCGGCCCTGGGCGACCATCGTGGGCAGCACGGCCCGGTTGGCGAGATAGGTGCCGCGGAGGTTGGTGGCGATGACCTCGTCCCAGTGGGCCACCGGGAGGGAGGCGACCGGCGCCGGGCCCCCGCCCGCGGCGGCGAGGATGCCCGCGCAGCACACCAGGATGTCGATCCGGCCCCAGGTGTCCAGCGCCGTCTCCGGGATGGCGGCCGCCGCGGTGGCGGATCGGGCATCGGCGACGAGCGATCTGGCGACGGGGGCTGCGGCGAGGGGGCGACTGGGGTCGGCGGCGGGTGGGGAGGAGGTGTGGGCGTCGGGGGCT
>DATBGF010000120.1:0-4827 GCA_036558145.1 Acidimicrobiales bacterium | reverse complement strand
TTCGCCGCGGTGGTCGACCCCGACACCACGCTCAAGGCCGCGCTGGACCAGATCGTCACGTCCCGCACCCGCGTCGCGGTAGTGGTCGACGCCACGGGCCGCTACCAGGGCGTGCTCACCGTCGATGATCTCGCCCAGGGGGTCATCCGGTGATCGGCGCACTGGTGACCGGCCACGTTTTCGGGGCCGACGAGCCGTTGCTCGAGTGGGACTGGGTGGGACGTCACACCGACGAGATACGGGAGCGGCTGTGGCAGCACTTGACGCTCACTCTCGTGGCCGTCGGCATCGGGTTCCTCCTCGCGCTGCTGATGGCGGTCGTCGCCGTGCGCTGGCGCTGGACCTACGGGCCGCTCGCCGGCCTGGCCGGGGTGCTGTACGCCATCCCGGCGCTGGCGCTGTTCGGGGTGCTGGTGTCGATCCCCGAGTTCGGGCTGGGGTTCCGCACCGCGGAGGTGGCGCTGGTCAGCTACACCCTGCTGATCCTGCTGCGGAACATCGTGACCGGGCTCGACTCGGTCCCGGCCGCCACCCGGGAGGCGGCCGACGGCATGGGGTTCGAGGGCTGGCGCCGGATGCTGTTCGTCGACATCCCGCTGGCCGCCCCGGTCATCATCGCCGGCCTGCGCATCGCCACGGTCACCACCGTGGGCCTGGTCACGGTGGCCGGCCTGGTCGCCGCGGGCGGCCTGGGCGAGCTGATCACCGAGGGGCTCGGCCGCAGCTTCTCCACGCCCATCGTGGTCGGAGCCGTGCTGTCCGTCGCGCTGGCGGTCGTGCTCGACCTGGCCTTCCTGGCGCTGGAATGGCTGCTGACGCCATGGGCCCGGGCGCGGCCGGCGAGGGGCGGTGACCGGTGAGCGGGTCCTTGCAGCAGCTCTGGGACTATCTGAACAGCGACCAGGCGTGGTCCGGTCAGAACAGCCTGCCCGCGCTGACCTGGGCTCACATCCAGATCTCGGTGGCGGCCGTGCTCGTCGCGGCGCTCATCGCCATCCCGCCGGCGGTGCTGCTCGGCCATGTGCGCCGGGGCGGCATCGTGGCGGTCTCGATCGTGAACATCGGGCGGGCCATCCCGTCCTACGCGGCGATGGCACTGATCCTGCCCTTCGCCCTCAAGTACGGGTTCGGCCTCGGCTTCTGGCCGACCATGGCGGCGCTGTTCCTGCTGGCGGTGCCGCCCATCTTCACCAACACCTACACAGGCATGATCACCGTGCCCCAGGACACGCTGGAGGCGGCCCGGGGCATGGGCATGCGCCCCGGTCAACTGATCCGCCAGGTCGAGGTGCCCGTGGCGATGCCGCTCATCCTGACCGGGCTGCGGGTGTCGGCCGTGCAGGTGGTGGCCACGGCGACGCTCGGCGCCCTGGTCGCCTACCGCAACCTGGGCACGCTCATCGTGACCGGCTACACCAGCCCCACCAAGGGCGGGCTGCTGGCCGGCGCCATCCTGGTCGCCGCCCTGGCCCTGGCCACCGACGGGTTCTTCGCCCTGGCCGAGCGCCGGCTGGTGCGGTGGCGGGCACCGCGAGGCCGGGCCGCCGACGCCGGCATGGCGGCCGAGCCCGAGGCCGTGCCTGCCTGATTCCTTGCGTTCCCATCGACAGCGACCCTTGCGGGGGAAAGGAACCAACCCGATGAGACGACATCTGAAGGTGATCGCCGTGCTGGCGGCCTTCGTCCTGCTCGGCGCCGCGTGCGGCGGCGACGACGATGACGACGCGAGCAGCAGCGGGGGCACCGTGCCCGAGGGCCCTGCGATCAGCATCGGCGCCCAAGACTTCGGCGAGTCGGCGATCGTGGCCCAGATCTACAAGGGTGCCCTGGTCAACGCGGGCTACGACGCCGACGTCCAGGAGCTGACCGGATTCCGTGATCTGGTGTTCGGCGCCTTCGACTCCGGCGACATCAACCTGGCGCCCGACTACGTCGCCTCGCAGCTGGAGTTTCTGCTCGCCCAGGCGGGCGAGGCGGGCGGCCAGGCCACCAGCGACGTCGACGAGACGCTGGCCAAGCTCGAGCCCCTGCTGGCCGACAAGGACCTGGTGGCGCTGACGCCGTCCGACGCGGTCGACACCAACGCGTTCGTCATCACCCAGGAGACGTCGGACGACAAGGGCATCACCAGCCTGTCCGACCTGGCCGAGAAGGGCTCCGACCTCACGTTGGGCGCCCCGCCCGACTGCGAGACCAACGGGTTCTGCATCCCGGGCCTGAAGCGCGTGTACGGCGTCGACTTCTCCGGCCACTTCTCGCCGCTCGACTTCGGCCTGATCCCCGACGCCTTGGACGCGGGCGAGGTCCAGATCGGCGTGGTCGGCTCGACCGACGGCCGCCTGGCCGACGAGTCCACGGGCTGGGTCCTGCTGGAGGACGACAAGGGCATGTTCGCGGCCGACAACGTCTTCCCGGTGGCGTCCAAGGCGCTGGTCGATGCCTACGGCGACGACTTCAAGAACCTGATGGACGACATCTCGTCCAAGCTCACCACCGACGACCTCATCGCCATGAACAAGCGCTACGACATCGACCACGACGACGCCGACCAGATCGCGGCCGACTGGCTGTCGGATCACGGCTTCGACTGATCGGACCGACGCGGTAGACCGGTCCTCGTGGACGTCCACGAGCTGATCGAGCTACGCCAGGAGTACAGCTTCGCCGGACTGTCGGCCGCCGACCTGGCGGCCGACCCGGTGGAGCAGTTCCGGACCTGGTTCAAGACCTGGCACGACGTGTGCGTCGGCGACCCCAACGCCATGGTGGTCGCCACCGCGGGGGCGGACGGGCGTCCGTCCGCCCGCACGGTGCTGCTGCGGGCGCTGGACGAGGGCGGGTTCACCTTCTTCACCAACCTCGACAGCCGCAAGGGCCGGGAGCTGGCCGCCAACCCCCGGGCCACGCTGCTGTTCCCCTGGCACCCGCTCGGGCGCCAGGTCATCGTCGAGGGCCCGGCGGCGGCCGTCGACGCGGCCGCGTCCGACGCCTACTGGGCGACCCGGCCCCGCGGCAGCCAGATCGCGGCGCTGGCCTCGCCCCAGAGCGAGGTGGTCGCCGACCGGGCCGACCTGGAGCGCCGCTGGTCGGAGGTGGAGGCGGCCCACGCCGGCGGCGACGTGCCCCGGCCCGCGCACTGGGGCGGCGTCCGGGTGGCGCACGAGCGGGTCGAGTTCTGGCAGGGCCGGGAGCGGCGCCTGCACGACCGCCTCGTCTACGAGCGCGAGCCCTCGCTCGACACCGGCTGGCGGATCTCGCGGCTCGCCCCCTGATCCGGCTCGGGGCTGTGGCGTCCGAGCCGCACGGCGACGGTCACCGCGGCCAGCAGCGCGACCAGCACCACCGCGATCCGCAGCGCGCCCGTGTCCTGCACGAACTCGGTGACGTTGTCGGACCAGCCGATGACCCGGTCGGTGATGCTGGAGGTGGGCAGCTCGCCGGGGCCGGCCGAGTTCAACCGCAGCTCCAGCCAGCCGTAGTAGGCGACGTAGGCGCCGGCCAGGGCGACCAGCCCGCCGGCGACCCGGCCGATGTAGGGCTGGGTGCGGCGCAGGAAGCGGACGATCGAGGTGCGGGCCAGGGCGATGCCGACCGTGAGGGCCAGCAGCACCAGCGACATCCCGAGCGCGTAGAGCCCGAACACGACGAGCCCGTCCGCCACCGACTCGCGGTTGATGGTGCCGGCCACCCCCACCAGGAACGCGGGCAGCGCGCAGCCGATGGAGGCGATGGCGTAGGACACCCCGAACACGAACATCGACCAGAGCGTGCGCTCGCGCCCGCCCTTGTCCAGCCGGGGGAGCGCCACCCGCAGCTCGAGGCCGCACAGCAGGGCGATGCCGAGGCCGAACAGTCCGATCCCGATCACGAGCGCGATCCACGGCGCGTTCTCGTACACGGGCAGCGACGTGAGCTCGACCGCCAGGCCGGCCAGGGAGAACACGGCCAGGAAGCCGAGCGACACCGCGCCCGCCACCCACATCGCCTGGGCCACGCTGGCCCGGGGCGCCTCGCGCTCGTCGCCCTCCAGGCCCAGGAAGAACGACAGGTAGGCGGGCAGCATGGCGAACCCGCACGGGTTGACGGTCGCCACCATCCCGAGGGCCAGGTAGTAGGCCCAGGGCCCGTCCGGGCCGATGGCGGCCAGGGTGCCGGTCATGCCGGAACCCCGAGCAGGCTGGTGATCTTGTCCCGCAGCTGCTCCTCGGTCAGCGGCCGGCTGACCACGTCCTGCACCTTGCCCGAGGCGTCGATGAACACCGTCGAGGGCATGGCCAGGCCGCCGAAGTAGGTGATGGCGGTGCCCTCGAGGTCGGAGTAGGTGGGATAGGTGACCCCGGTGCGCTCCACGGTGTCGAGCGCGTCAGCGGGCTGGTCGTCGTAGGCCATCCCGATCATGGTCACCTGGTCGCCGAGGCTCTGGTGCACGGCCTCGAAGCCGGGCATCTCCGTGAGGCAGGGTGCGCACCACGACGCGAAGAAGTTGAGGACGACCGGCTTGGTGCCGATCAGCTCGCCGAGCGTGTGGTCCGCCCCGCCGTCGAGCGCCCCCAGCCGCACCTCGGCCACCGAGCCGGGCAGCTGGCCCTGGGGCGACAGGTCCACCGAGTCGCGGTCCGACGCCTGCGAGTCGTCGCCCCACCCCAGGAACGCGGCGGCGCCCACCGCTGCGACCAGGGCAAATGTGGTCGCGACGAACACCGCTTTGAGGGGGATGCGGCGATTTGCCACAGCGCGACGCTACTGCCGCAACCGCCCACCGCGGCAATCGGCCTGTGCTGCCGGGAGGCCTCGCTGTCGAGGCGCGGCCCGACCGCCAGATCGCGG
>DATBGF010000119.1:0-1583 GCA_036558145.1 Acidimicrobiales bacterium | reverse complement strand
GGGCGGGAGCCGTTGGCTGACCGGGGGCGGCGTGGCGGCCGGACGCCCTTGGGTCACCGGGCTGGCCTCGGGGCGGGCGGGAAACGTTGGCTCAGCGGCGTGGCGGCGGGGGAGGCGAGTGGCGCCGGGTCACCAGGGTGGCAGCGAGGGAGGGGTCGACGCGCGGCCCATCAGCCAGGCGAGCAGCGCTCGGCGGTCGTCGAGGGACAGGCGGGCGGGTAGTCCGGCCAGTGTCCGGGGGAGCTCGGTGTCGACGAACGGCGCTGACCACGCCTCGGGGCCTAGGTCCAGTCCCAGGTCTGCGTGGTGCACCTCGACCTCGCGCCAGCGACGGAACGGTAGGTCGGCGCACGCCACCAGCTCGCCCCGGGTCGTGCGGGCGAAGCCTCGGGCCCACACCTCGTCGGGGGTCGACTCCCACGTGGCCTCCAGCCGGGCGATCGTGGCGGCCACGTCCGCCACCTGTTCCTTCGCGGGGCGCCCGGCGCCGGTCTCGATCTCGGCCGCTCGGCCGTCGGGCCCGCCCTCGTACTGGTCCACGATGTCGCCGCCCGCGGCGCCCTCCAGCATCCGGACGAAGGAGTCGGCCTGCCGGGCCATGTGGGTGAGGACGTGGCCGACGGTCCAGCCTGGCAGGCGGCTGGGCCCGGCCACGGTGGCATCGTCGATCCCGTCGATCGAGTCCAGGAGCCGGGCATGCGCCAGCTGGCAGCCCGCCAGCGCCGCCGCCGTCTCCAACGGCGGGGCGATGAGGTACTCGGTGTCGAGGGGCAGGTCCATCAGGCGCCTCCGGTGAGCACGATCGACTCGGGCAGCCCCGGGATCTCGCGCTCACGGGCGGCCTCGGCCCGGTAGCGGGCCACCTGGTCGGACCGCTCGGTCTCGGACCAGCCCAGCTCGCCGGCGATCAGCGTGGCCACGTCGTCGGCGGCCGCCGCGGTCGCATCGCGGGCGCGCAGCCGGGCTCGTGTGCGGCGGGCCAGCACGTCGTCGAGCGTCATCGCCATCTCGTAGCGGGCGGCGTAGAGCGCCTCGGCTCGCCGGTAGGGCAGTCCGGGGACGAGGGGCTCGGCGAGGCTGGGATCCGCGGCCGTCATGGCCGCGAGCACGCCCGACTCACCGCCGTAGCGCTCGGCCAGGTGGGGATCGACCTCGCGCGCCTCGGCCCAGCCCTCGGCGCCGCGCAGCGCCAGCCTGCGGGTGCTGCTGCGCCGGGCCCGCCGGTCCAGGCTGCCGCCGAGGACCGCCACGGCCGCGTCGACCGCGTCCTCGGCCATCTCCCGGTAGGTGGTGAGCTTGCCGCCGGTCACGGTGACCATCCCGCCCTCCGACGTCGTGACCCGGTGGCGGCGGGACAGGTCGGCCGTCCGCCCGCTGGTGGCGTCGGCCACGAGCGGGCGCAGCCCGGCCCAGGTCCCGAGCACGTCCTCCGGCCCGATGGGCTCGGAGAGCGACCGGTTGATGGCGTCGAGCAGGTAGGCGATGTCCTCCGCCGTGCACTGCGGGTCGTCGACCGGGCCGTCGTAGTCGGTGTCGGTGGTCCCGATGTAGGTGAGCTCGAACCCGCCGTCGTCGGTGGGCAG
>DATBGF010000118.1:0-14680 GCA_036558145.1 Acidimicrobiales bacterium | reverse complement strand
CGACGACCCGACCGACGCCGTCGCCGCCGCGGTCGAGGCCCAGCAGGCCCTGGCCGCCGAGCCCTGGCCCACCGGCCTGGCCCCCCGGGCCCGCATGGGCGTCCACGCGGGCGAGGTCTACGACCTCGACGGCGAGCCGGTCGGCCTGGCCGTCAACCTGGGCGCCCGGATCATGGCCGAGGCCGCAGCCGGCCAGGTGGTCGTCTCCGACACGGTCGCCCACGCCGTGGCCGGCACCGGTGCCCCCCGCCTGGCCGACGCCGGCTGGCACGAGATCCGCAACCACGCGGGCTCGGTCCACCTCCACCAGGCAGTGGCCGACGGCGTGACCGTGGTGGTCCCCAACCGGACCCAGCGGGGCACCAGGGGCCATCCCCGCCTCCTCGGCGTCGCCTGACGCCGGTCGCTGCGCTCTCGAGTCCTGGCCGGCAACGCCCGACTCCCCGGGACGCCGCGACCCACCACCCGGGCCGACCGGCCTGCCCACGGTGGGGCCACCGACCTCCCGCGGGCCGGGGCTTCGGGCCCTTTGTGGCCTCGTGGACGGATTCGTGGAAGCGCTTCCATTGACAGGTTGGTCGCTGTCACTTATGTTGCGAGGCAGTCCGTGGAACCGCTTCCACGGACGTCCGGGGCGGGCAGTCCTGGGACCCCGGGTGGCGCAGTGAGGGAAAGAGGGAAGGGGGCGTCGGTGGTCACCATCGCGGACGTCGCGGCGCATGCAGGCGTGGGTGCCGGCACTGTGTCGCGGGTCCTCAACGACAGCCCTCGTGTCAGCGAGCGCACCAGAGCGCGTGTCCTCGCTGCGATCGAGCTGCTCGACTACCGGCCCAACCCGCTGGCCCGTGGCCTGTCCCGGGGTCGCTCGCAGACACTGGGCGTGGTCGTGCCCTTCTTCACCCACGCCTCGGCCGTCGAGCGCCTGCGCGGGGTGGTGTCGTCCCTGGACGGCAGCCGCTACGACCTCGTGCTGTTCAACGTCGAGTCCCCGGTGCACCGCGACGAGCACTTCGCCACGCTGACCCGGCGGGACCGCGCCGACGGCCTGCTGATCATGTCCCTCCCCCCGCCCCCGGGCAGCCTGCGTCGCTTGGCCGACGCAGGCGTGCCCGTGGTCCTGCTCGACAGCCACGGCCCCGGCGTGCCCGCGGTGATCACCGACGACGTCGAGGGCGGGCGCCTGGCCACCCGCCACCTGATCGACCTGGGCCACGAGCACATCGCGTTCATCGGCGACGACCCCGACAACCCGCTCGGCTTCACCTCCAGCGGGGCCCGCGAGCGCGGCTACCAGGAGACGATGGAGGACGCCGGGCTCAAGGTCGGCCCGGGCGACGTCCGCCACGGGCCCCACGTACGCACGGTGGCGCGGCGCATGGCCGAGGAGCTGCTCGCCGGGCGGGACCGGCCCACCGCGGTGTTCGCCGCGTCCGACACCCAGGCACTCGGCGTGCTGGAAGCCGCACGGGCCCACGGGCTCGACGTACCCCGCGACCTGTCGGTCGTCGGTTTCGATGACGTGGAAGTGTCAAGCTACGCCGGGCTCACCACGGTCCGTCAGCCGCTCTTCGAGAGCGGTAGGCGGGCCGCGGCGCTGCTGCTCGAGTCGCTGGCGGCGACCGAGCCATTGGGGGAGGCGGAGCACCGGCTCGACCTGGACCTCGTCGTCCGTTCCACCACCGCCCCCGTCCGACAACCCGCCCAGGAAGGGGAACGATGAGCCAAATCGTGCTGGAGGATGTCTGGAAGGTGTTCCGCGGGGGCGTCGAAGCCGTCCGGTCGTTCGACCTCGAGATCGCCGACGGCGAGTTCGTCGTGCTCGTCGGCCCGTCCGGCTGCGGCAAGACCACGGTCCTGCGCATGGTGGCCGGCCTGGAGCGCATCTCCAAGGGCTCGATCAGCATCGGGGACAAGGTCGTCAACGACGTGCCGCCCAAGGAGCGGGACATCGCGATGGTGTTCCAGAACTACGCGCTGTACCCGCACATGAGCGTCTACGACAACATGGCGTTCGGCCTCAAGCTCCAGCGGGTGCCGAAGGCGGACATCGACAGCCGTGTGCGCGAGGCCGCCCGCATCCTCGACCTGGGCGACTACCTGAAGCGCAAGCCGGCGGCCCTCTCCGGCGGCCAGCGCCAGCGGGTGGCGATGGGCCGGGCCATCGTGCGCCATCCCCAGGCGTTCCTCATGGACGAGCCGCTGTCCAACCTCGACGCCAAGCTGCGGGTGCAGACCCGCACCGAGATCTCCCGGCTGCAGCACGAGCTGGGCGTCACGACCATCTACGTCACCCACGACCAGGTCGAGGCCATGACCATGGGCGACCGGGTGGCGGTCATGCGCAAGGGCGTCCTCCAGCAGGTCGACACCCCCGAGAAGCTGTACGAGCACCCGGCCAACCTGTTCGTGGCCGGCTTCATCGGCTCGCCGGCCATGAACCTCATGGAGGCCACCCTGGCCCCGGGCGACGGCGGCTCGCTCGTCGTCGAGCTGGGCGGGTTCCGGCTGCCGGTGCCCCCCGAGGTCCTGGCTCAGCGGCCGGCGCTCGATGCCTACCGCGGCCGCATGGTCATCCTCGGCATCCGGCCCGAGGACCTCGAGGACGCCTCGCTGGTGGCGGACGCCCCGGCCGAGCGGCGCATCCGGTCCAGCGTCGACCTGCGCGAGGCCCTGGGCTCGGACGTGCTGGTCCACTTCACCATCGACGCCCCGCCCGCGGCCACCGACGACGTCGTCGAGCTGGCCGTGGACGCCGGGCACGTGGGCGACGAGGCCGCCCAGAAGATGGCGGAGGCGGGCCAGTCCCACGTCATCGCCCGCCTCAACCCCCGCACCCGTGCGACGAACGGCGACCAGATCGAGATCGAGGTCGACACCCGCCGGCTGCACTTCTTCGACCCGGACGACGGCTCCGCCATCTACGAGGCGCCGCCCGGAAGCCCGACCCCAGAAGCAATCACGACATCCAGTCCTTCAGATAGCAACGACAGCTAAGGAGACCACCATGCGATACCGGCGATTGCTGGCAGTGCCAGTCGTCGCGCTGATGTTGGCCGCCGCTTGCGGCGGTGACGACGACGACGACAGCGGCTCCGCTGAACCGAGCGGTGATCAGCAAGAGAACACCGGCACCGTCAACCTGATGAGCGCCGGTGAGCCCGAGGAGGTCGACGCCTACCAGCAGATCTTCGACGACCTCATCAACTCGAAGACCGACTACGACGTCGAGATCGAGTCAGTGGGCGACTTCGAGGAGCAGTTCCAGATCCGGGCCGAGGGCGGCACGCTCGACGTGGCGGCCGTGCCCCAGCCGGGCGCCATCCCGGACCTGGTCGACTCGGGCTCCATCGTGGCGCTCGAGGACATGGGCTTCGACATCGACGAGCTCAACAGCACGCTGGGCGAGTCGTTCGTCTCCCTCGGCGAGTACAAGGGCAAGCACTACGGCATCCCGACCAACATCAACCTCAAGAGCATGGTCTGGTACCCGAAGGCGGCCTTCGACGCCGCGGGCTACGAGGTCCCCGAGACCTGGGACGACCTGATGGCGCTCAGCGACCAGATCGTGGCCGACGGGAGCACGCCGTGGTGCGTCGGCTTCGAGAGCGAGGGTGCGACGGGCTGGCCCGCCACCGACTGGATGGAGGACATCATGCTCCGCACCGCGGGGCCTGAGACCTACGACAAGTGGTGGAAGCACGAGATCCCGTTCAACGACCCGGCCGTGCTGGCCGCGGCCCAGCAGTTCGGTGACGTGATGTTCAAGCCGGGCTACGTGCTCGGTGGCGCCGCCGCCACGCCGGACGTCCCCTTCGGTGACGCCCCGCTGCCCATGTTCAACGACCCGCCCGGGTGCTGGCTGCACCGCCAGGCGAGCTTCATCAACGCCAACTTCCCGGAGACGGCTGAGGCCGGGGTCGACTACGACTGGTTCCCGCTGCCTCCCATCGATCAGGAAGGCACGCTGTTCGGCGGCGAGCTGACCGTCGTCGGCAAGAACGGCAACCGGCCTGAGGTCAAGGACTTCCTGGACCGGTTCATGGCCGAGGACGTGCAGTGCGAGATGGGCGGCGTCCAGGCGTCGTCCCGCATCTCGCCCAACGTCAACGTGGGCCCGGACTGCTACGCCAACGACATCCTGGCCGACGCCTCGGTCGTCCTGACCGATTCGTTGACCTCGGGCACCGGGCGGTTCGACGCTTCGGACCTCATGCCCGCCGCGGTCGGGAGCGGTAGCTTCTGGACGGGCATGATCGAGTACATGCGAAACGGTCCCGACAACGTCGAGCAGGTGCTCGACGACATCGAGGCCAGCTGGCCGAGCTGACCACTGGTCGGGGCAACCCGGCCTGATCGGACAGGATCGGGAGCGGTCGCTTCGGCGGCCGCTCCCACCGGCCATCCAGGGAGGTAGCACAGCGGTGGCGATCGACACCGAAGAACCGACCGCTCCAGCAGAGCCGGTCGCCGAGGAGCCGGGCGGCTCGACCGCCCGCGTGGCCACCACCATCGGGCTGCGCGCGGTGGCCGTGGTGGTGGGGGTGATCGTCGCCTTCATAGCCATCGGCCAGGCGTTCGACTTCATGCGCGACAAGGACGCCAACCGCTTCCTGGTGATCGCGGTCGCCCTCGCGGTCGGCGTCGGCGGGATCTTCGTCCTGTTCTGGGCCATGGACCGCGCCGTCAACCTGCTGCCGCGGGACATCAGCGAGCGCGTCCGGCCCTACGCCTACGTCGGGCCCGCCCTCGTCATCCTCGGCGTCTTCCTGATCTACCCGGTCGTCAACACCATCGTCCTCAGCTTCAAGGACAAGACCGGTTCGAGCTTCGTGGGGCTCGACAACTACAACTTCGTCTTCACCGACGAGAGCATGCTGCGCTCGATCCGCAACAGCATGCTGTGGATCGTGCTCGTGCCGCTGTTCGCGGTGTCGATCGGCCTGTTCTTCGCCACGCTGGCCGACCGGCTGCGCCGCGGCGAGGCCATCGCCAAGTCCCTGATCTTCCTGCCCATGGCCATCTCGTTCGTGGGCGCCTCGGTCGTCTGGCGGCTGATCTACAGCTACCGGCCCCAGGGGTTCGGCTCCAACGTCGGCCTGCTCAACGGCATCAAGCTGGGCCTGGGCCAGGACCCGGTGGCGTGGCTGTCGCAGCGGCCGTGGAACAACCTGCTGCTCATCGTGGTCATGATCTGGATGCAGACCGGCTTCGCGATGATCGTGCTGTCCGCCGCCATCAAGTCGATCCCGGACGACATCGTGGAGGCCGCCCGCATCGACGGGGCCTCGGAGCTGCAGGTGTTCCGGCACATCACGGTGCCCAGCGTCCTACCCACCATCGTGGTGGTCACGACCTACATGATCATCAACGCCATCAAGGTCTTCGACATCGTGTTCGTGATGGGCGGCAACGCGGAGTCCAACCAGACCGAGGTCATCGCCGAGCGCATGATCAAGTGGTTCTTCCTCTCCAACAACGACGGCCGGGGCGCAGCCATCGCCGTCGTCCTGTTCGTCGCGGTCATCCCGGTGATGATCTGGAACGTCCGCCAGTTCCGCCAGCAGGAGGCGCTCCGGTGACGCTGACCGCCCCGCTCCCGCCCGAGGTCGAGGAGTCCGCGCCCGCCCCCACCGCGGCCGAGCCCGTCGGTGTGCGCCGCGGCGGCTGGTTCGTCCGCATCGCCATCATCATCGTGGTGGCCCTGTGGCTGATCCCCACGCTCGGCGTGCTCGTCACGTCGTTCCGGCCCGAGCAGCTCGCCGACACCACCGGGTGGTGGACGGCGTTCGCCCATCCGTTCAAATCCGGGCAGTGGACGATCGAGAACTACAAGCTGGCGCTGGACGCCGGCGGGTTCGAGAACGCCTTCCTCAACAGCCTGGCCGTGGCGGTGCCGTCCACCGTCATCCCCATCACGATCGCGGCGTTCGCGGCCTACGCGTTCTCGTGGATGGAGTTCCGCGGCCGCTACGTGCTGTTCGTGCTGATCGTGGGCCTGCTGGTCGTGCCGCTGCAGATGGCGCTGATCCCCATCCTGCGGCTCTACGCCGACGGTGCGTCGCTCGGCAACGTGCAGTTCATCCCCGACCTCGACCTCAACGGCACCCTGCTCGGGGTGTGGCTGGCCCACACCGCGTTCGGCCTGCCGCTGGCGGTCTACCTGCTGCGCAACTACATCGGGTCGCTGCCGTCGTCGATCATCGAGTCGGCCAAGATCGACGGCGCGGACCACTTCACGATCTTCTGGCGCCTCGTCGTGCCCCTGTCGGTGCCGGCGCTGGCCGCGTTCGCCATCTTCCAGTTCCTGTGGGTGTGGAACGACCTGCTCGTCGCCTACGTGTTCCTGGGGGGCACGCGCGACACCCAGGTCCTGACCCTCGCGCTGCAGAAGCTCCTCGGGTCGCGCGGCGAGAACTGGCACCTGCTGACGTCGGCCGCGTTCATCACCATGCTCCTGCCGCTGCTGGTGTTCTTCTCGCTCCAGCGCTACTTCGTGCGGGGCCTGACCGCCGGGGCGGTGAAGGGGTAGGGGTGTCCTCGGACTTCCGGCCCCCCAGCATGGAGCCGCTGCCGCCGCGGCGGAAATGGCGGGCCATCACCATCGCCACCCTGGTGCTGGTGCCGGCGTTCTGGTCACTGATGATCGGGTTGGTGGCCGCGGCCACCGACGACAAGGACGGCGCGGATCCCTCCGGCATGCAGGCGGCCGGTGCCATCGCCTTCGGGCTGGCGCTGATCCCGTTCGTGTTCATCGCCCTGGCCTTCCTGTCCGAGCACCCCCGGCCGCCCGCGGCGGTGGTGCGGGCCATGGGCCTGTCGGTGTTCGTGGGCCTCATGGTCGCGGCGTTCTTCGACCCGGTCACGGGCGTGGTGGCGGGCACGTCGGCCGGCGGGATCGTCGCCCTGCGCATGGACGAGGACCACACGGTCCGCTCCCGCGTCCTGGCCGTGGTGGTCGCGTCCGTCTACACGATGCTGCTGGTCTGGACGATCGGCGGCCTGGTGCTGCTCCCGGCCCCGATCTTCCCCTTCACGGCCCTCGGCGTCGCCGACCACCTGGCCGAGCGCCGCGCCGACGCGGCCCGGACCGCCGGGGTCCAGGACAGGGCCTAGGCCAGCTCGCCGCGCACCAGCCGGGCCCGCACTTCGTTCCGCTGCAGCTTGCCGCTCGCCGTCATCGGCAGGGCGCCGCGGGCCGCGACGATCACCTCGTCGGGTTGGGCCGCGGTCGTTCCTTTCTTGAACGTGCTCTTCGAGTGTCACGGGCCACGTTTCGTGAGCACATGCCGGACGGTCCGGATCGCTATCAGGATGCGCATCTCTTCTCGCTGTCGCGCTCGTCGTTGGACGCCGATCTCGTCAGGCTCGTCACTGGGGTCAGCCCTCCGAATTCGTCGGCGTCGCGGTACCCTCTGTCCGTGGGCGCCGCTGGCTCGCGGGGGTCTGCCGATGGGGAGGTCTGACGGGCCACGGGCAGTCCCGGTGGCCGGGGCGACGCTGGTGGGCACGGTCATCACGATGGCGATCGCCCTGGCCGTCTTGCCTGGGACAGCGGCCGGCGCTGCGCCTGGAGCTTGCCCGCAGCCGGTGCTCGATCGCTACGACCCGGGCGATGAAGTGACGATCGTCGGATACACCGGTGGGTGCTTGCCGGCGTTGGATCAGCGCCCGTCCGCCACCGGGGACGCCCTCTACGCCTACCTGTACCCGGACACATCGCCTCGCGACTCGAGGCTGCGGCCGGATGATCCCCGTGCGGGGATTGCCTTGGGTCAGTTCTCGGTGGCGGACGCGGCCCGGAGCTCGCTGGGCCGAAGGATGAGCTTGACCTTCACATTGCCTCCGGCCACCGCACCGGGTGTGTACTACGTGGAGATCTGCGAGGGCCCCTGCTCGACATTGCTGCAACCTGATCCGAATCTCGCGATCGCGACCCACGGCTGGCCCAGCTGGCCGATCGTCGTTGGTGTGGACCCTCCGTCCGGGCCGCGGCCCGTCCACTTGTGGCCGCCAGATGACCCAGCGGTCCAGTACCTGCCCGACGATGCGTTCGTACTGGACAGCGACGGCGATCGCACGACGATGGGCGACCTCCGGTCGCCGAGGGTGGGCGCTGAGAACGTCGACCCCGAGCGGACGGAACGTGTGACAACCGGTCCTGAGGACGACAGCCCCGCGGATGGCCGGCCTCGTTTGGTGTTCTGGGGGATCGCCGCGGCTCTGGTCGCGGTCGCTTGGGGCATCGTGGCGCGTGCCAGTCGCTCCCGGAAGCGGATCCGTCGGTGATCGCGATCCCCGGTTCGTGCGGCTGGTGACCGGCGAACGGATCGGGGCCTAGGCCGAGTCCCGGACCACCAGCTCGGTCTTGAGCACAACGCCCGTGGGCGGCGCGCCCGCCTCGATCTGGGCCAGCAGCAGGCGGGCCATCTCGCGGCCCAGCCGCTCGATGGGCTGGCGGACGGTGGTGAGCGGCGGGTCGGCCGAGCGGGCCAGCTCGGTGTCGTCGAAGCCGACGAGCGCGACGTCGTCGGGGACGCGCCGGCCGGTGGCCCGCAGCGCATCCAGCGCGCCGAGTGCCATGAGGTCGGACGCCACGAACAGGCCGTCGATGTCGGGCCGGCGCGCCAGCAGGGCGCGCGTGGCGGCGGCGCCGCCCTCGCGGGTGAAGTCGCCCTGCGCCACCAGGTCGGCGGGCGCGGTGCGACCGGCCTCGGTCAGCGCCTTCTCCCAGCCGGTGCGCCGGTCTGCGCCCGGCACCATGTCGGCCGGCCCGGCCACCGTCGCCACGACCGTGCAGCCCCGCGCCACCAGGTGGGCCACGGCCGCGTGGGCTCCGCCCTCGTTGTCGGCGTCGACGTAGCCGACCGCGGCGCCCGCGGGCGGGCGGCCCGCCACGACGCAGGGGACGCCCGCCTCGGCGAGGTGGGGGGCCAGCGGGTCGTCGGCGCGGGCTGACACCACGAGGGCGCCGTCGGTGCCGCCCCGGAGCAGGTGCTGCTCGACCCGGCCGCGGTCGGCGTCGCTGCCGAGCATCAGCAGCACGAGCTGGTAGCGGGTCGACGCCAGCTCGCCGGTCACGCCCAGGGTCGTGCCCGCGAAGAACGGGTCGGCGAAGAGGCGCACGCTGGGCTCGGACACGACCAGGGCCACCGACTCGCTGCGGCTCCCGGCCAGGGAGCGGGCCGCCCGGTTGGGGGCGTAGCCCATCTCGGCCACCGCGGCCTCGACCGCGCGGCGGGCCTCCACCGAGACCCGGGGACTGCCGTTGACCACCCGCGACACGGTGGCCCGGGAGACACCTGCCCGGGCGGCCACGTCCTCGAGGGTGTAGGGCCCGTCCAGCGGTTTCACCGTAACGGCGGGGGAGGGGCGCCGAGCCCGTTGGCTGCCATGACGTCGCGATACCACAAGGCGCTGGCTTTGGGGGTGCGCCGTTGGCTGGGAAAGTCCACGTGGACGATCCCGAAGCGCTGGGTGTAGCCCTCGGCCCACTCGAAGTTGTCGAGCAGGGACCACACGAAGAAGCCGCGCAGGTCCACGTGGGCGGCGAGCGCATCGTGGCCGGCCCGGATGTGGGCGTCGAGGAAGGCGAGCCGGTCGTGGTCGTCCACCGCGCCGTCGGGCGTGATCTGATCCGGGAAGGCGCCGCCGGCCTCGTGGACGTAGAGCGGCGGCGCGTCGTAGTCGCTGGCCAGCCGGACCAGCGCGTCGTACAGCCCCTCGGGCTCGACCGCCCACCCGTTGGACGTCGGCGTGTCGGTGGCGTCGGTGAAGGCCACGTCGGGCGAGCCGGGCCACGGGCTCGGGGACGCCGACGCGCCCGGGGCGTGGCGGACGTGGTAGCCGCGGTAGTAGTTGACGCCCATTGCGTCGATGGGTGCGGCGATCCGGGCGAGGTCCCCGTCGTGGACGTGGGCGAGGTCGCTCACCGTGGCGAAGTCGTCCATGACGTCGTCCGGGTAGCGCCCGAGCAGCACGGCGTCGTACCAGAGGCGGTTGGCGACCCCGTCGATGCGGCGCACGGCGTCGAGGTCCGCCTCGCTGGGATCCTCGGTGGCCGGCAGGACCGGGTACGGGTTGAGCGTGATGCCGATCTCGGGGTCGGGTGCCGTCACGTGGGAGCGCAGCACCTCGACGCTCAGGCCGTGGGCGAGCAGCAGGTGGTGGGAGGCGGCGACGGCCGCGCCCGGCTCGGTCCGCCCGGGGGCGTGGATGCCCGCCCCGTAGCCCAGCATGGCCGCGCACCACGGCTCGTTGATCGTGGTCCAGCGGCGCACCCGGTCACCCAGGGCCCGGCCGACCGCCGCGGCGTAGCCGGCGAAGTGCTCGGCCGTGGCTCTTTCGGTCCAGCCACCCTCATCCTCGAGCCCCTGGGGCAGGTCCCAGTGGTAGAGGGTCGCGACGGGCTCGATGCCGTGGTCCAGCAGCTCGTCCACGAGCGCCGAGTAGAAGTCGAGGCCCTCGTGGCTGAGCACCCCGCTGCCCGCGGGCTGCACCCGGGGCCAGGCGACGGAGAACCGGTAGGCGCGCAGGCCCAGATCGGCCATGAGCGCCACGTCCTCCGCCATCCGGCGCCGGTGGTCACACGCTTCGGCCCCGGTGTCGCCCCGGGCCCGCCCCGCCGCCGCGAAGGTGTCCCAGATGGAGGCGCCCCGGCCGTCGAGCTCGACGCCCCCCTCGATCTGGTGCGCAGACGTCGCCGCGCCCCACACGAAGCCGGCAGGGAAGCGCCGCGGATCGTCGCCCGTAGGCGCACCCGCGGCGTAGCGGCCGATACCGACTCTGGTCACAGGGTGCCTCCGCGAGCGCCGACACAGGGAGTGTGAGAGCGCTCTCATGAGAGCAGGTAGGTGACGCCGGCGTCAACCCCAACCGCCCACCATGCCCATGGTTCGTCGCGGCCCGCGGCTGTTCTGGCGGCTCCGGCGTCACCGGACGCAGGAGCCGCCAGACCGCCGGCCGGGTCACATCAGCCGGTGAAGCTCGGGTCGCCCGGCACCGGCGACGCCGGCGCCGCGGCCGGGGCCACTCCGCCCGAGCCCCCCTGGGGCGTTGCCGGCGTGGTCGGCCCCGCGTCGACGGTGACGTCGAACGGCACCTCGTCGTAGAACCCGACCGTGTTCTCCTCGCCAGGATCGGGGCTGTGCGTGGTGCACCATCCCCTGACCTCGTACTGCCCATCGGGGTCGAGGCCGTCAGGGACGACCCCGAGGTCGAGCGACCACGAGCCCCCCGGATCGTTGACGTGGTCCTCGTTGCCGGTGATCCCGACGAACGGCTCGTCCACCGAGAAGAGCCCCGCGCTGGTGAAGGTCGGCTCGCCGTCCGGCCCCACGCATCCGGTCCCGCTGGCGATGATCGTGGTCCCGGCCGGCCCGGATGTGGGCGTGATGCTGAGCGTGAGTGCCGGCGGATCCGGCACCTCCTGAGCCCCAACCGGCCCGACGCCCAGCACGGCCGTGCCGGCCAGCCCGGTCGCGGCGAGAAGAGCTGCCCGCGTGCGCTTCATGTCTGTCCCCCCAGTCAGTGGATCGAAGCCGGGAGTAAATCCCCCGCGCCCCCACGGCGCAACTGCTGTACGCCACCGCCCACCCCGAGTCACCACGACCCCCCGGGCCCTCCTTAGCCCCCGTTGGGTCAGCGCCAGTGCGGAGCCGGCACGTGGCGTCCGGGTCCGGTCCGCTCCGTGGCGTCAGGGCGGTTCGGTGTCCTCGGGCCGGTCCTCGTGGGTCGTGGTCCGGTCGGGTCCGTGGCGTCAGGGCGGTTCGGTGTCCTCGGGCCAGTCCTCGTCGTCGGGGGTCCGGTCCGCTCCGTGGCGTCAGAGCGGTTCGTCGTCGTGGTCCGGTCCGCTCCGTGGCGTCAGGGCGGTTCGGGGTCCTCGGGCCGGTCCTCGTCGTCGTGGTCCGGGACCAGCGGGTCGGTGCCCCGGGCCACCTCCATGGCATCGCCCCACCCGTCGCCGTCGGTGTCCTCGTGCAGCGGGTTGGTGCCGAGGCTCGATTCCCACGGGTCGGACAGGCCGTCGTCGTCCGAGTCGATCATCGCCACCGCGGCCTGCCCCGCCATGCTGGGGAGCACGACACCGGTGGTGGCGAACGTCGCGTCGCCCAGCGTGGCCAGCTCGTAGGCGTCGGTGAAGCCGTCGCCGTCCGCGTCCGCGTGCAGCGCGTCGCCGCCGGACTGCAGCTCGTAGGCGTCCGAGAGGCCGTCGCCGTCGGTGTCGACGACGTGGGCGTCGAGCCCGTGGGACATCTCCAGCCCGTCGGTCAGCCCGTCGGTGTCGCTGTCCGCCATCGCCGGATTGGTGCCCATCGTCATCTCGTAGGGGTCGGGCGCCCCGTCGCCGTCGCTGTCGGGTGCGGGTCCCTCGGCCCCGCCACCGGCGCCCGCGGCCGCTTCGCCGTCGGCCAGCGGTGCGTCGCTGAGCCCGGGGATGACGGCGGCGTACTGGAAGCGGCTGCCCGCATCCCAGGATCCCACCCCGTACGCCCGGCCCCGGGCCTCGATGGTCGTGCCGTCGCCCAGGCTGATGGCCACGTGCGCCTGACCCGGCCGGCCACCGGCCGCGCTCGGCTCGCGGTCGAAGCTGAACAGCAACGCTCCCGGCGTGTGCTCGGCCTGGTCGACCGGGATCACCGCTCCCGCTTCCTTGAGCTGCAGGTACTGGAGCCACGAGCCGTCGGGCAGCGACACGCCCACCTGGCTGGCGGCCCACTGGGTCAGCTCCGAGCAGTCGAACACGTCGGGGTTGGCGTCGTCGGGCGCCGCCTCGGCCCCGAACACGTACTCGTCGCCCGTCTGGGCCAGCGCGTGGTCGAGGAACTGGTGGGTGAGGTCCGTGGCGTTGTCGTCAGGCGCGGTGGCCAGCGCCAGGTCGGGCCCGTCGGGGTCGGTGACGCCGGGGACGTCCAGGCCGCCGACCGTGGCGAATCCGACCGGTGTGGCCAGCGTGCTCAGCGGACCCGCTCCCGGGATGGTCATGGCCATGTGCGGGTCGGCATCGACCCCGTCCAGGATGCCGTCGCCGTCGCTGTCCGCCTTCGTGGCATCGAGGCCCAGGCCCTGCTCCTCGGCGTCGCTGATGCCGTCGCCGTCGGTGTCGGCGAGGTTGATGTCCGTGCCGAGGGAGGCCTCGAAGACGTCACTGAGCCCGTCGCCGTCGGTGTCCGTGACGTCGACCGGCAGCGGCAGGCCGTCGGGCCCGAGCGCCACGCCGTGGGCCGGGTCGCGGCCGAGGGCGTACTCCTCGGCGTCGCCTATGCCGTCACCGTCGCTGTCGGCCTTCAACGGATCGCTGCCCAGCCGGACCTCGAAGGCGTCGGACAGCCCGTCGTTGTCGGTGTCGAGCCCGAGAGGGTTGAGTCCATGGTCGAGCTCGTAGCCGTCGGTGAGCCCGTCCAGGTCGGAGTCGGCTACCTGCGGGTTGGTCCCCTTGGACATCTCGAACGCGTCGGACGCCCCGTCGGTGTCGCTGTCGGGCCCGTCGGGTCCCGTTCCGGCTCCCGCTCCGCCCCCGCCTGCCACCGGGCCACCGGGCTCGTCGCCGCCCATGGGGTTGGGGTCGTTGTAGCCGGAGACGCCGGAGAAGTCGCCCTGGGCGGCCCCGCCCGAAGCCGCCCGCGCCTCGTCCATGTACGTGCGGTAGTCGGCCGGTGTGCCGGCGTTCGATGCGTGGGTGGTGGTCCACGGCCGCATGTCCGTGCCGCCGTGGGAGATCTGGTAGGCAGCCCGCGCGTTGGCGGCCGGATCGGTCAGGTCGCCCCACGGGTTGTCCCGCACGTCGGGGTCGATGTTGACCTGCCACAGGCCCCAGGAGTTCTCCCCGTGGGGGTTGTGGGCCTCGGTGTTCCCCCCGGACTCCGCCATGGCGATGGCGGTCCAGGTCACAGCCTGGTCGGGTGTGAATCCGGCCTGGATGCAGACGCTGTAGATCTGATCGGGAGTGAGAACAGGCACGAGCCGCCGCCCCTCTGTCGGGTCACCAAGATACTCCGCGTGGCGGCGATCACGACCGCGCGTCACGGTAGGGTGGTGCGACGTCGGGGAGAGGAGACGGTCGGCACCAAGGTGTGCTGTGACGAGCAGGGCGAAAAGGAAGCGGCCGCATGATCATCTGTGGCAAATGCGGCCACGAGAACGCGGATGGCCTGCAGTTCTGCGAGGAATGTGACGCATTCCTCGAATGGCACAGCGCCCCCCGCCCCGCGTCCCGCGCCACGCCACAGCCGCCACCCCCGCCCGACCGCCAAGCGACCCCCCGACCGGCCCCCGGCGCCTCCACCAGGCCCGGAACGCCGGGTCCCAGCCCCGGCGATCCCCGGCCGGGCGTTCCCGGCACGAGCAGTCCCAGCACCGGCAGTTCCAGCACCGCCGGACCTGGCTCCGGCGGTCCCAGCACGGGCGGTCCTGGGGCTGGCGGTCCTAGCACCGGTCGTCCCAGCACTGGTGGTCCTGGGGCTGGCGGTCCCAGCACCGGTGGTCTCAGCACTGGTGGTCCTGGGACGGGCGGTCCTAGCACTGGCGGTCCTAGCACTGGCGGTCCCGGGACAGGCCGCACGGCGGGTCCTGGGACTGGCGGTCCTGGCACCGGTGGTCCTGGGACTGGCGGTCCTGGTACCGGTGGTCCTGGGACTGGCGGTCCTGGGACTGGCCGTCCCGGCGCAGGCCGCACGGCTGGTCC
>DATBGF010000117.1:0-3426 GCA_036558145.1 Acidimicrobiales bacterium | reverse complement strand
TGAGGGCGTGGGGCCCGGCCGGGGCGGCGCAGTCCCAGCCGGACGGCACGTCGATCTCGGCGACCGCGGCCGGGACCGTGCCGGCGACCGTCACCACCCGCCGGGCTTCTCCCACTCGTTGAACGCCCGGGGGCGCTCCAGCACCAGGTCCGGGCCCCGCACCTCCCAGCCCCGCTGGCACGGCGGGCGCCAGCTGTCGGGGACGCCGAACCACAGGTAGGCGATCGCGTAGGCGGTGCCCCCGAAGATCAGGACGATGGCGACCACCGAGACGATCCACCACAGCCACCACTGCGTGTCCTGCCCCGCCACGACCCGCACGAGGTTGCCGAGGCCGAGGAGCACGAAGGCGGGGCCGCTGACCAGGCCGACGTGGCCGGCGCCCATCCACGAGCGGTAGCGCCGGCGGGTGCCGATGGCGACGCCGGCGGCCGGGTTTGTCGCGGCCCAGCCGAAGTCCTCGCCGCGCCAGGTCTTGCGGCCGTTCCACCAGGCGAAGGCGCCGAGCGCCAGGAGCAGGATCGAGACGACCACGGGCTCAGCTCACTCCCACGGCCGGTCGCCGGGCCACGGATCGGGCAGGTCGTCCCGGGACGGGATGCCGCCGGCGGGCACCGGCACGGTGGTGGTCGTCGTCGTGGTCCCGGTGGGGACCGGCGGGGCGGTCTCCCCGGTGAGCGCCACGTGCTCCAGCATGGCGCGGTCGGGCAGCAGCGACGCCACCGTCGCGTGGTACGCCGGGCGGGACGCGGTGTCGGCCAGGGCCATCTCCGAGGCCGCCAGGTCGACGGTGGCGGACAGCGACGGATCGACGTGACCGCCGTCCCCGGCGATCAGGTCGGTGAGCTTGCCCAGGTCGTGCTCGACCGGCTTCGGCTCGTGGGGGTCCATCCACGGCAGGAAGTCGGCGGCCTTGTCCCCCAGGACGCCGCCGGCCAGCGCACCGAGGATCGCACCCCCGGTCCCCAGCACCCCGGAGCACACCGGGGCTCCCGGCCCGCACACCGTGCCCGCCAGGGCGCCGCCCGCGGCACCGCCGCCCGCACCGCCGGCCATCGAGCCGAGCACGCTCGTCCCGCCCCGGGTGGCGGCCCGCAGCACCCGCGACCCCGTGCCCATGCCCGCGTCGGCCTGCCACTGGCCGCCGGCGGCCGCCACCCCGGCCAGCACGTTGGCGGCCCGGCCCAGCCACCTCCCGGTGGCGGCGAGCCCGGGGGCGCCCGCGGAGGGCACCCGCAGGCGGGCCAGCAGCTCGGTCTCGGTGAACGTCGCCACCACGCTGCCGTCGGCGAACAGCTGCACGCTGCCGTGCTCGATCCGCATGACCACCGGGACCGAGGCGGGCAGGCCGGCCAGCGTCCGGGCCGTGCCCTCCATGAGCAGGCCGCTCACCTCCATGGCGTTGCCCCCGTTGGCCAGGTAGTCGACCCAGGCGGGCGGGTCGGACTGGTCGTAGTCCAGCCCCAGCCCGGCGGCCAGCTGGGCGGCAGCGCCTGCGGGGATGCCCCGGAACGGGTCCTCGCCCTCGTCCAGCTCGTCGCCCAGGTAGTCGAGCAGCTCGCTGTCCGAGCGGGTCATGACGTCCTCGGCGTCGGTCGTGGTGGCGTTGCCGATGTAGGCGTCGACCGCGGCGGCGTCGAGGAAGGCGCGGGCCACGTCACCGGTCCAGCGGCCCCAGTCGCGGGCGCCGGTCCCGAACCCGCGGACGACGTCCTCGGTGCCCACCGTCGGGGCCCGGTACGCCTTCTCGCAGGTGTGCCGGTAATGCCGGAGCGCGTCGTCCAGGTCTCCGGCCCGGGTGCGCAGGCCGTCGATGGCCGCGTCGACCGCCTCCTCGAAGCGGAGCAGGCGGGCGGGGCGGCAGGAGGAGCTGCCCTCGGTCACTCGGGTGGCACCGCCGCGGCCTCGACCGCCCGGGCCCGGACGGCCGCGGCCAGCAGCGTCAGGTCGTCGGCCAGCCCGCGGGCGGCCATGTCCTGGTTGACGGACTCGACGTCGAACACCTCACGGAACCGGCCCGTCCAGTCCTCGGTGACGTCGGGCGCGTCCGTCTCGATCAGCGCCGCGATGGCGAGAAGGGCCTGGGCGGTGAGCTCCAGCTCGGTCGCCGCGCTGTCGGCGGCGTCGAAGTCGAAGTCCGGAGGCGGCATGCGGCGACCCTAACGAGGGGGCGCCAGCCGGCCGTCACGCGGACGGAGCGGTCCCTCCCGGGCCCGGGACGAAGAAGATCTGGAACTCGAAGGAGCCCTGGTCCTCGATCGACAGCACGGAGTAGCCGGTGGGTGCCTGGATGCCGAACTCGGACAGCTGCAGCGGGGCGTGGCCGACGACCGCGATGCGCCCGCCCGACATCCGGGCCTGCACGTCGACGTCGACCGCTTTGGTCACGCCGTGGACGGTGAGCTCGCCCTGGGCCGTGGTCGCCACGGACTCGGAGGTCCGGGTCAGCGCGATGGGCTCGGTGAGGGCGAACGTCGCCGTCGGGTAGGAGTCGGACTCCAGGCCACGGTGGTGCAGGGCCTGGTCGCGCCGGTCCTTGTCGCTCTCGAGGGTGGTGAGGTCGACGTTCACGTCGACGTCGCTCACCTTGCCGCGGTCGATGACCATCGTGCCGGTGACGCCGGGCGTGCGCCCGACGGCGGTGGCGGCCCCGATGCTCGCGAGCTGCTCGTCGAAGCGGTAGCCCGCCCACGTCCCGGTGAAGTCGTCGAACGAGCCCACGGTGCCGTCGACCGCCCACGTGCCGTCGATCTGGCGGGTCGCGGCCTGGGCCGACTCGGCCTCCAGCGTCTCGGCGGCCGCCTCGATGCTGGCCTCCTCGGGCGCCGTGCTCCGGATGAGGAACCACCAGGCGCCGACCGCGGCAGCCACCAGGACCATCGCGGTGACCGCGGCACCGATTGCGTACGTGCGTCGTGACCGTGCCATCTGCCTGGACCCCCTCCGGCGCTGCGCGCGCCATGTGCTCGGTGGGTCTCAGGCATATGACGGAGAGTGGGGTCGTTTGGCTAAACGAACGATAATTCGTCACTAAAACCGCCGAACGACAGATGTGCGTCACTAACGCCGCGTCAACCGACGACAGACGACACTATGAACGGCCCGACTAGCGTCGAGCGTTCACTCCCACTCGATCGTGCCCGGGGGCTTGGAGGTGACGTCGTAGGCCACCCGGTTGATCCCGGGCACCTCGTTGATGATGCGGCTCGACATCGTCTCCAGGACGTCGTACGGCAGCCGCGCCCAGTCGGCGGTCATGGCGTCCTCGCTGGTCACGGCCCGGATGATGATCGGATGCGCGTACGTGCGCTCGTCGCCCATCACCCCGACCGAGCGGATGTCGGGCAACACCGCGAACGACTGCCAGATCTCGCGCTCCAGGCCGGCCCGGCGCAGCTCCTCCCGCACGATGGCGTCGGCGTGCTG
>DATBGF010000116.1:0-6244 GCA_036558145.1 Acidimicrobiales bacterium | reverse complement strand
CGAGCATAAGTTTTCGGAACTGCGTTCCGTAAATCAGGTGGGTTGCGGTTTACGCGCTCGTCGCGGCCGGTGGCGGTGGGGCCGCGGGCGGCGGCGGGGGAGGCGCGGGCTCGGCATCGGCATCGGTGACCACCGGGCGGCGGGCGCGGCGCCCGGCGTTGACGAGTGCGCCCAGGCCGATCACGGTGGCGACCAGCGAGGCGAGGCCACCGAGGAACGGGATGAGGGCGATCAGGCGCAGGATGCCCCAACCGGCGAGGAAGGCGAGGATCGGTGAGGCGCCCGACGCCACCCGGCGGCCGAGGACCCAGGCGCCGGCCACGTAGCCGATCGCGTAGATCAGGCCCAGGGCCAGCAGCAGGCCGAGCCCGAGCGGGAACCCGACGAGGGTCACCATGGCGACGACGGCGACGATGGGCAGGCCGATCAGCAGGCCGATGCCCCACAGGATCACCGGCCCCCAGTCGTCCGCCCCGGCGTCGACCGCGGCGGCGGCGCGGGGTGCCAGCAGGCCGAGCACCAGGCCGAGGATCAGGGTCGAGACCGTGACCGCGAACCACAGCGCCAGCCAGCTCACGACGGACCAGGCCTTGCTCCAGGCCCGCGGGTTCCAACGTTGCCACGATCCCTCGAAGCTGCCGCCGCTCTCCACCACGGGCCGGTGGCGGGACACGATGTCGCCCTGGACCCGGCCGCCGCTCGCCACGAACACGCGGCCGTCGGCCGCGACCACGTCGTCGCGCGCCGTGCCGCGGATCAGCACGTCGCCGTGGAGGGCGACGAGCGAGTCGCGCACCGTGCCGTCGATGATGGCGTCGCCGTCGGCGATGATGACGTTGTCGACCGTCTCGCCCTGGCGGACCTCGGCCCGCCCGGTGATGACGATCATGTTGTCGGGCTCGTTCTCGGCCTGCGCGCCGGCGGCCGGTGCGCCCACCGTCAGGGCCAGCGCCGCCAAGGTGAGGGCCAGGAACGTCCGGGTGGCTACGCGCATGGGGCCACCTCCTTCCCGTGACGATGATCGCTCACCGGGTGTCGCAGGGGAAGGACCCGGAGCCCGGGCCGCGCCTAGCGTCGCCCCATGGCCTACGAGGAGTACAAGCTGCTGCAGGTGGAGGTCGGCGGGCGGGAGTGCCGGGTCACGATCGACAACCCGCCGATCAACCTGCTCGACGTCCCGCTGATGCTCGAGCTCGACCGGCTGGGGCGGGAGGTGGAGGCGGACCGGGACGTGGGCGTGCTGGTCGTCCGCTCGGCGAACCCGGAGTTCTTCGTGGCCCACGCCGACGTCGGGGCCATCCTCCAACTGCCACGGGAGGCGCTGGCCGAGCCGCCGGCCGAGCTCGCGTTCTTCCACGCCATGGTCGACCGGTTCCGGACCATGCCGGTGGCGACCATCGCGGTCGTCGAGGGCATCGCCCGGGGTGGCGGCTGCGAGATGGTGTCGTCGTTCGACATCCGGGTGGCGGCGCAGGGCCGGGCGGTGTTCGGCCAGCCCGAGTCGCTGATCGGCATCATCCCGGGCGGCAGTGGGACACAGCGGCTGCCGCGGCTGGTCGGGCGGGCCCGAGCCGCGGAGATCGTCCTCGGCGGCGCCGACGTGGATGCCGACACGGCCGACCGCTGGGGCCTGGTCAACCGGGCGCTGCCGCCCGACGAGGTCTGGCCGTTCGTGGACGCGCTCGCGGCCCGGATCGCCTCGCTGCCGGCCGTGGTGGTGGCCGAGGCCAAGGCGTCGCTGGCCGCGGCCGAGCCCGATCCGGTCCCGGGCCTGCTGGGCGAGTGGCAGCGGTTCACCCGCTGCAACGCCGACCCCGAGGCCGCCGAGCGCATGGAGGCGTTCCTGGCCGCCGGCGGGCAGACCGCGGACGTCGAGCGCCGGCCGATCACCCTGGCGGACAGCGTGTGGACGAGCCCTAGGGGATGAGCGGACGGCGCCCTAGGGGATGATCACGGCGTGGACCGGTGGGACGCCGCGCTCGCCGGCCATCGTCTCCAGGAGCTCGGACGCCCCGTCCAGCCCGACCGTGACGCGCGGCAGGTCGGCGAAGGGGTAGGTGCCGCGGGCGAGCAGGTCCAGCGCGGCGCGGTAGTCGGACGTGTCGACGCCGAGCGCGCCCTGGACGCGCAGCTCCTTGTACACGACGTGGTCGGGATCGAACCCGGGTGTGCCCCCGCCGCCCCGGGTGCCGGCCACGACCAGCGTGCCGCCCGCCCGGGCCAGGGCGACGCCCTGGGCGAACGCGGCCGGGGCCTTGGCGGTGACGTCCACCACCACGTCGGCGCCGGGGACGCCGGCCGCGGCCCGCAGGCGCGCCAGAGGGTCCTCCTCCAGGACGTCGACGGCCAGGTCGGCGCCGAAGCGGGCGGCCTCGGCCAGCCGGGGATGGTCACGCTCGCCCGCTCCGGTGACCATCACGAACGCGGCGCCGGCCTCCTTGGCCGCGGCCGCGGCCGACAGGCCCCGGATGCCGCAGCCGAGCACGGCCACGATGTCGCCCGGCTTCGTGCCGGGAACGGTCACGCCCCAGCGGATGCCCGCCCCGAGGGGGTTGAAGGCGACCGCGACCTCCGGCGCCAGCGAGCCCGGCACCGGCAGCAGCAGCGAGTCGGGCGCCAGGTACTGGTGGGTGGCGTAGCCGCCCCACAGCCCGGGCGCCTTGGCCGTGCTGATCATGCCGTACATGTCGGCCAGGCCGTGGCGGCGGCAGCGCCGGTACTCGCCCCGCCCGCACGGCTCGCAGGCACCGCAGGACAGGAAGACCTCGACGGCGACCCGGTCGCCCACCGTCACGCCCCAGCGTGAGGCCGCCCGGTCGCCCACCGCCTCGATCACCCCGACCGCCTCGTGGCCGGGCACGAACGGGAAGCCGGGGGCGATCACGCCGGTGTAGAGCTCGTGGTCGGTCCCGCAGAGCCCGCACGCCTCGACCCGCAGGATGCCGTCGTCGTCGCCGACCTCGGGCCGCGCCAGCTCGTGCCGCCGCAGGTCCCGCGGCGCCTCCAGTACCAGCGCCGGGACCGAGCCCGGGCTCACCGAGGGTCGACGATCGTCAGGGTCCCCTGGGCGGCGCACGCCAGGCGTCCCTGGTAGTGGATCTCGCCCCGCACGACGGCGCTGCGGCTGGTCATGGCCAGGACCGACGACTCGGTCTCGACCACGCCGGCCTGGACCGGGGCGATGTAGTTCACCTTCATCTCGGTCGTCGCCGCCCACTGGCCCCGCTTCATGAGCGGGTAGACGACCATGCCGGTGATGTGGTCGGCGATGGCGGCGAGCACACCGCCGTGGGCGTTGCCGAACGGGGTGAGCAGCTCTTCACCGATCGTCGCCCGGCACCACATCCGCCCGGGCTCGAAGCGGACGTGCTCGATGCCGAGGACCCCGGGCAGGCCCGTGGCCGTCAGCTCCGTGCCCAGCAGGCGGTCGGCGATCTTGGGGTCGTAGCGCTCTTCGAGGGTGGGCTGGGCCACCGGTCCTCCGTCTCAGCGCACCTCGGCGCGTTCGGCCTGCAGCGCCGGCAGCACGTCGCGGGCGAACGTGCGCATGCTCCGCTCGGCGTCCTCCATGGGCAGACCGGCATAGCGGAAGCAACAGGTCAGGTCGAAGTCGCCGATGATCGCCCGGCGGGCCCGCAGCCGTTCGAGCACCTGGTCGGGCGTGCCCCAGGCCTGGACGCCGAGGTACATCTCGCACAGCCGCTCCAGCCCGATGGAGCGGAGCAGGTCGACCGCGCTGCCGTAGGACTCGTAGCCCCTGGCCTGCTTGAAGTGGTCCGACTCCAGCTCGTAGTGCTGCATCACGCTGGTGAGGTAGCCCGCGATGTGGGCCTGCGCCTTGTCCTCGGCCCGGGCCGCGTCGGTGTCGCAGTAGACGAAGTCGCAGGTCATGGGGGGTGCGGGTGGCCTCCCGTGCGCCGCCTCGAACCGCTCGCGGTAGGTCTCCATGGCGACGGCCTGGTCCTCCCAGGGCCGCTGGCTGAACGTGACCATCCGGGCCCCGAGGTCCGCGGCCGCCAGCACCGAGTCCGGCGACATGGCGACGCAGTAGAACCGGTCCCGGAAGCTGGCCGCGGGCGCCGGGCGGATCGGCGTGCGGGGCTGGTGGTAGTAGCGGCCGTCGCCCTCGATCCAGCCGGTCTCCAGCGCGTCCACCACCAGGCGGGCGGCCTCGTCGAAGCGGTCGCGGGACTCGTCCATCGGGATGCCGAAGCCGGCGTACTCCCGGCGGGCCAGGCCGCGCCCGATGCCGAACAGCACCCGCCCACCGGCCAGGTGGTCGAGCAGCGAGATCTTCTCGGCCACCCGCAGCGGGTCGTTCCAGGGCAGGATCACCGCGCCGGTCCCCAGCGAGATGCGCTTGGTCAGGCCGGCCATGTTGGCCAGGAACAGCGTGTTGTCGGGGCAGAACGCGTAGTCCTCGAAGTGGTGCTCGACCGGCCACAGGGCGTCGAAGCCGAGCTCGTCGGCCAGCACCCCCAGGCGGACCTCGTCGGCCACCACCTGCCCGTCGGTCACCTCGGGGCCGTAGCCGTGGGACTGGAAGATCATCTGCACACCGACCTTCATCCGTCGAAGGCTGCCACACTGCCTGGTCGATGACACGAGATCCTGGGGCCACGGTCTCCGACCACGGCGGTGAGCTGGCGCTGGCCGCGCTCCGCCCGTTCGGCGTCGACACGATGTTCACGCTCTCGGGCGGCCACGTCTTCCCGTTCTACGACGCGGCGGTCAAGCGCGACCCGCCCGTCCGTCTCGTCGACGTGCGCCATGAGTCGACGGCCACGTTCGCGGCCGAGGGCCACGCCCGGCTCACCCGCGGCCCGGGACTGGCAGTGCTCACGGCCGGGCCCGGCGTCACCAACGGCATGTCGGCGGTCACGCAGGCCCACTTCAACGCCTCGCCGCTGGTCGTGCTCGGCGGGCGCGCCCCCCAGGCCCGGTGGGGCTCGGGGTCGCTGCAGGAGCTCGACCACGTCCCGCTGCTGGCGAGCGTCACCAAGCTGGCCCGGACCGTCACGGCGACCGACGACATCCCCGCCGCCGTCCACGAGGCCGCCGTGACCGCCCTCACCCCGCACCGCGGCCCCGTGTTCCTCGACTTCCCGCTGGACGTCGTGTTCCGGCACGGCAGCGCCGAGGTCCCCGAGGCGGTCGTGCCGGCAGCGGCCGAGCCCGATCCCGACGTCGTCGCCCGGGTGGCGGGGATGCTGGCCGCCGCCGAGCGGCCGATGCTGATCGCGGGCAGTGACGTGTGGTGGGGCGGCGCCGAGGGCGCGCTGGTGGCGGCCCTGGAGCACCTGCGGGTGCCCGCCTTCACCAACGGGCAGGGGCGGGGCTGCCTGCCCGCGGACCATTCCCTGGCGCTCAGCCGCACCCGGGCGCTGCTCAAGAGCGAGGCCGACCTGGTCGTGGTGGTGGGCACACCGCTCGACTTCCGGCTCTCGTTCGGGACGTTCGGCGACGCCACCGTGGTCCACGTCGTGGACAGCGCCGAGGCGGCCGCCGGGCACGTCGACGTGCTGACGCTCGCCGGTGACCTGGGCCGGAGCCTCGCGGGCCTGGCCGCGTACGCCGGGCCGCGCACCGATCACGAGCACTGGATCTCCCGGCTGCGGGCCGAGGAGGCGGCCGCCGCCGAGGCCGACCGCGAGCGCCTGGACGCCGCGGCCACGCCGATCCTGCCCGCCCGGATCTACGGCGAGCTGGCGCGGCAGCTGGATCGCGACGCGGTCGTGGTGTGCGACGGCGGTGACTTCGTGTCCTACGCCGGGCGCTACGTCTCGGTGTACGAGCCGGGGTGCTGGCTCGACAGCGGGCCCTACGGCTGCCTCGGCACCGGCATGGGCTACGCGATCGCGGCGCGTGTGGCGCACCCCGACCGCCAGGTGGTGGCCCTGCTCGGCGACGGCGCGGCGGGGTTCTCGCTCATGGACGCCGACACGCTGGTGCGCCACCAGCTGCCGGTGGTCATGGTGGTCGGCAACAACGGGATCTGGGGCCTGGAGAAGCACCCGATGCAGGCGCTCTACGGCTACGACGTGGCCGCCGACCTGCAGCCCGGCTGCCGCTACGACCAGGTGGTGGCCGCGCTGGGCGGCGCGGGGGAGACCGTGACCGAGCCCGGCGACATCGGGCCCGCGCTGGCCCGGGGGTTCGCGTCCGGCGTTCCCTACCTGGTCAACGTGCTGACGGACCCGGCCGACCAGTACCCGCGGTCGTCCAACCTGGGCTGACGGCGCCG
>DATBGF010000115.1:0-2725 GCA_036558145.1 Acidimicrobiales bacterium | reverse complement strand
CACCCCCGAGTACCTGGCCCACGCCGACGAGCTGCAGATCAAGATGGCCCAGGGCTCCAAGCCCGGCGAGGGCGGCCAGCTGCCCGGGCACAAGGTCTCGACCGAGATCGCCAGGCTGCGCCACACCCAGCCCGGGGTGGGCCTGATCTCGCCGCCGCCCCACCACGACATCTACTCGATCGAGGACCTGGCCCAGCTGATCTACGACCTCAAGCAGGTCAACGCGGCCCAGGTCTCGGTGAAGCTGGTGGCCGAGGAGGGCGTGGGCACCATCGCCGCCGGCTGCGTCAAGGCACTGGCCGACGTCGTCCACATCAGCGGGCAGAACGGCGGCACGGGCGCCAGCCCGCTCTCGTCCATCAAGCACGCCGGCCTGCCCTGGGAGCTCGGCCTGGCCGACGCCCAGCGGGCCCTGGTCGACAACGGCCTGCGCAGCCGGGTGCGGCTGCGGGTCGACGGCGGCTTCCTCACAGGGCGCCAGGTCATCGTGGCCGCGCTGCTGGGGGCGGACGAGTACAGCTTCGGGACCGCGGCGATGATCGCCGAGGGCTGCATCATGCTGCGCGCCTGCCACCGGGACACCTGCAAGCCGGGCGTGGCCACCCAGCGCCCGCACCTGCGGGCCAACTTCACCGGCACGCCCGAGGGCGTGGCCGCGTACTTCCTGTTCATCGCCGAGGAGGTGCGGACCTACCTGGCCGAGCTGGGCCTGCGCTCGCTGGACGAGGCCATCGGCCGCGTCGACCTGCTGCGCCAGCGCCACACCGGCAACGACCGGGCCGACGTCATGGACCTCACCCCGGTGCTGGAGGCGCCCCAGGCCGGCGGCCCCCGGCGCTTCGTGGAGCGGGTCGAGCTCCAGGACCCGCGCTCCGACCTGGGCGACCGGCTGCTGGCCGACGCCTTCCGGGCCATCTGGGACGGCGACGACGTCGACCTGGCCTACGAGATCCACAACGCGGACCGCGCCATCGGGGCCTCGCTGTCGGGGGCGATCGCCCTCGAGTACGGCGAGCTGCCGCCCCGGGGCACCGCCCGGATCCGCCTGACGGGCACCGGCGGCCAGAGCTTCGCGGCCTGGCTGGCCCACGGCATCGAGCTGGACCTGACCGGCGAGGCCAACGACTACGTGGGCAAGGGCATGGGCGGCGGCCTCGTCGTCATCCGCCCGCCGGACAACGACGCCTCCGAGCTGCCCATCCTGGCCGGCAACACCTGCCTCTACGGTGCCACCGGCGGGGAGCTGTTCGTGGCCGGCGGCGTGGGCGAGCGCTTCGGGGTGCGCAACTCCGGGGCCACGGCCGTGGTGGAGAGCGCGGGCGACCACTGCTGCGAGTACATGACCGGCGGCACCGTCGTCGTGCTCGGCCCGGTGGGCTGGAACCTGGGCGCAGGCATGACCGGCGGCCAGGCGTTCGTGTTCGACCGCGACCACGAGCGGCTCATCTCCCGGCTCAACCCCGACCTCGTGGACGCGGTGCGTCCGGACATGGGCGGCCTCGAAGAGGTCCGCTGGCTGGTCGAGCGGCACGCCGAGCTGACCGGATCCCGACGCGCTGCGATGTTGCTCGACCACTGGGCGAAGGCAACGGCGCACGTGTGGCACGTCCTTCCCAAGGACCAGGTGCGCCGGTTCGAGGAAGGCCAGGCCAGCCGGGTCGCCAGCGTCTGACACCGAACCTCCAGGTCAACTGGCGAAAAGCGCGAAAACCAGGCCCCCGGCTGCGAAACCGGTGCGCGTTTCGTAATAGATTCGCTCGGAGTCATGGCTGGGATCGCCCCTCAGATACCCGGGTGCCGTGATCTCTCCCTCATCGGGGAGCGGGTCGCGCGCAGCCTGTTTTCCGCCACGAGCGACCGACTCGGTCGCCCGGTGACCGTCATCGCCTACCCGCCGCTCAGCGAGGGGCGCACCGAGGCGGACTTCGACGCGGCCGCGTCCACGGCCCAGCGGCTCGGCGTGCACCCGAGCATGATCTCGATCCACGAGTGGGGCCACGCGGACGACCGCCGGCCCTGGATCGTGACCGATCCCCAGCCGGCCGAGGCGCTCGACACCGTGCTGAAGCAGAGCGGCCCGCTGGACATCGAGCGGGCCCTGCAGATGGGCATCCTGCTGGCCGGCGCGCTGGAGACGTCGCACGGCGCCGGCATCGTCCACGGCGACCTGTCGCCGGCCCGGCTGGTGCTCGGCCCCCACGGCGAGCCGCTGATGACCGAGACCGGGCTGGCCGCGTTCGCGGTGTTCCCGGGCCTCAGCGCCCTCAACAACCCCGTGCGCTACCACTCGCCGCCCGAGGTGCTGGAGGGCACCGAAATCACCCCGGCCACCGACGTCTACTCGCTGGCCACGACGGTGTACGCGCTGATCGCGGGCCGGGCGCCGCAGGAGAAGCCGGCGGACATCACCGACAGCAACGCCTCGCTGCTGCTGCGGGTGCTGCAGATGGCCGTGCCCCGGATCGAGCGCCCGGACCTCACGCCCGGGCTGCTCGACGCGCTGCGGAGCCCGCTGGCCCCCGATCCCCGCAAGCGGCCCCAGCAGGCGATCGAGGTGGCCTGGCTGCTCCAGGACGTGCAGCGCCGGGCCGGCTTCGCCATCACCGAGCCCGTGGTGCTCGACCTCGACGACATCGAGCACCACCGCTCGCGGCGGGCCGGCAGCTATCCGGCGCCCGCCCTGTCGCCGGCGCCCGCTCCCGTCGCAGAGCCGCCGGCCCCGGAA
>DATBGF010000114.1:0-15328 GCA_036558145.1 Acidimicrobiales bacterium | reverse complement strand
GCCAAGGTCGACGACGGCCAGGAACCCCGGTAGGAGGCCCCGGTTGGTGACTGACGCGCACTTCGCCACCGAGATCACGGTCGTCGGACCGCTGCGGTCGCCGGCCCAGATGCTCCAGGAGCAGGACGTCGGCGGCCACTCCAGCGTCCACGACGCGGACACGGCCGCGTCGGTCGGGCTGGCCGGGGCGCCGATCGAGGCCCCCACGCACTTCAGCCAGATCGACCCCCTCGCCGCTGCGCTGTGGGGCCGGGCCTGGTTCGAGCGCGGCTGCGTGAGCTGCCACTTCCGCACCATGGTGGTCGAGGGCGAGCAGGTGCAGGCCTCGGCGGTCACCACCGGACCGGGCTCGGCGCGGGTCGAGGCCCACAAGGCCGACGGCACGCCGGTGCTGGTGGGCACGGCGTCGATCGGTCCCGACCACCCCGAGAGCGAGCTCGACGCCCGGCTGGCGGCGCAGCGCGATCCCGGTGAGCTGTTCATCGTCGACCAGCTCACCGTGGGGATGCGCAGCCCGCAGGCCCGGACCGCCTCGGTCACCCACACCGACGGCAACGGCCCGGGCTACCCGTTCTCGCTGGCCGAGAAGCTGGAGCGGATCACCGAGCCGCACCCCTGGTACACCCCCGAGGGCGGCGCCGGCTCCCCGTGGGGTCGGGCGGTGCTGCCCATGGAGATGGTGAGCGTGCTGTCGGCCAAGGCCAGCGCGGCCTGGCCGGTGCGGGGACCGGCGCTCGGGCTGTTCCTCGACCTGGAGATCCGCCTGGTCGACGGGCCCGTGTTCGCCGGCCAGACCTACGAGGTCGAGAGCGAGATCGTCGGCCTGAGCCAGAGCCGGCGCACGGAGTCGTACTGGACCCGCACGACGCTCACCGACACCGGCACCGGGCGGGTGGCCGCCCGCGTGCTCCTGCACTCGGGCGTGTTCAAGCAGTCCTACGCCGGCTACCCGAAAGAGCGGCTCACCGAGCCGGCCTGACCATCGGAAAGGAGGTCGTTCGATGCGGATCCGGCTGGAGCCCGAGGACGACTACATGCATCCTCGGGAAGAGGCGAGCAACTTCAACGAGAGCGCCTACTACAACTTCTACGACGCCGGCTGCGGCCTCGGTGGCTGGGTCCGGCTCGGCAACCGGCCCAACGAGGGCTACGCCGAGATGACCAACTGCCTGTACCTGCCGGACGGCCGGGTGGCGTTCTGGTTCGGCCGGCCCCGCATCGGCGACAACGACGCCCACGACGCCGGTGGGCTGCGCTTCGAGGTCGTGCGGCCGTTCGAGGAGCACCGGGTCACCTACGAGGGGCCGGCGGTCGTGCTGGAGGACCCGTCCGAGATGGAGGACCCCAGGCGGGCGTTCAACGAGAACCCCCGCATCGACTGCCGGATCGATCAGGTCCACAAGGGCATCGCCAAGCCGTGGGGCGGCGAGGCCGAGGCCGAGGAGGGCGAGACCCTGCCCACGATCGACCCCGAGAAGTCCTTCGCCCGGGGTCACTTCGAGCAGCACATGGCCGTCACCGGGACCGTGACCGTCGGCGACGAGTCGTTCGAGCTCACCGACGGGCTCGGCCTGCGCGACCACAGCTGGGGACCGCGCTACTGGCAGAACATCTGGTGGTACCGCTGGCTGACCGTCAACCTCGGCCCCGACCTCGGCTTTGCGACCACGATCTCGGGCGACGAGGCGGACCGGCGCCGGGTGGGCGGCTTCCTCTACGACCGGGCCCGCCACGGCGAGGACTGGGTGCCGATCCGCGAGGTCGAGCTCAGCTCCGACTTCGACGAGCGCTGGTACCACTCGGCGGTGCACGCCAAGATCCACACCGACGCCCACGTCTACGACGTCGAGGGCGACGTGTGGTCGAACATCCCGCTGCGGAACCGGCGCAACGGGATGATGACCCGCATCACCGAGGGCATGACCCGCTGGCGCTACGGCGACATCGAGGGGGCGGGCCTCTCGGAGTACCTCGACCAGATCGTCGACGGCCGTCCCGTGGGCGCGGTCACGGGCCAGTAGCGGCCGTCCGGATCAACGTTGCGCACGCTTACCGACATCGCCGTCGACAGAGGCCCGTACGGCTACCACCTCGTACGGTGGCTCGGCCGCGCCGTGCTGGTGAGGCGACGTTCGACACTTCTTGACACCTATGTCGGAAACGAGAATCATGCCGGAACGGAGCTTCAGGGGGGATCCCAATGGGTGATCTGAGAGAGGTCGCTTCGGGGCTGCACTTCCCCGAAGGTCCGATCGCCATGCCCGACGGCAGCGTGATCGTCGTCGAGATGCTGGCTCCGCGGCTGACCCGCGTCCTGCCCGACGGCACCAAGGAGACCATCGCCGACATCCCCGGCGGTCCCAACGGCGCCGCCATCGGCCCGGACGGATCGGTCTACCTGTGCAACAACGGCGGCTGCTTTACCGACGTCCAGATGGGCGGGCTCAGCTTCCCCGGCCCCTGGTCGAAGGAGCGCTACGTCGGCGGGTGCATCCAGAAGGTCGACCTCGCCACGGGCAAGGTCGAGGACCTCTACACCGAGTGCGACGGCTGGCCGCTGCGGGCGCCGAACGACATCGTGTTCGACGAGCACGGCGGCTTCTACTTCACCGACCACGGCTATGCCGAGGTCGACGCCCGGACGGCGCACCAGACCGGCATCTACTACGCGCTGGCGGACGGCTCGGCCATCCGGGAGATCGTCTTCCCGGCGGCCAGCCCCAACGGGATCGGCCTGTCCCCCGACGGCCGGACGCTGTACTGGGCCGAGACCATGAACGGCCGGCTCATGCAGCGGGACGTGACGGCCCCGGGCGAGGTGGCCCCGGCCGCGTTCGACGCCTCCAACTGCCTGTACGGGTTCCCCGGCCTGCAGTTGCTCGACTCGCTGGCCGTCGACAGCGCCGGCAACGTCTGCGTCGGCACGCTGGTCAACGGGGGCGTGTCGGTCGTGTCCCCGGAGGGCGAGCTCGTCGAGTTCGTCCCGGTCGACGACATGTTGGTCACGAACATCTGCTTCGGCGGTGACGACCTGAGCACCGCATACATCACAGCGTCGAGCACGGGCCGCCTGCTGCAGGCCGACTGGCCCCGGCCCGGCGCCCCACTCAGCTACCTGAACACCTGAACACCTGAACAACGACAGCGACCGCGCTCCACCACCGGTGGAGGCGAGGGGGAGGGGACAGGTCATGATCGGACGGAAGAGTCCCGGCGGCACAGCCGACCATCGACGCCCGTGGGTGCGGCGGAGCCCCTGGCTCGGCGCGCTCGTGGTGGCGATGCTGGTCGCCGGCGCGTGCGGCGGCAACAACAGCGGCGACGACGACGCCGGCAACGACGTCAACGGCAGCAACGCCGGGGACGAGGGCACGCCGGTGAAGGGCGGCACCCTGGTCTACGGCCTGGAGGCCGACACGGCCAACGCCTGGGCGCCCTACCGGGCGTCCTACGCGACCAGCGGCTACGTCCCGCTGTCGGCCATCTCCGACTCGCTGTTCGCGGTCAACGACGACGGCGAGATCGTCCCGCTGCTCGCCGACTCGGTCGACCACAACGCCGACTACACCGAGTGGACGATCACCTTGAAGGACGGCATCAAGTTCCAGGACGGCACCCCGCTCGACGGCGACGCGGTCAAGTTCAACATCGAGACCTGCGCCGGCAGCCCGCTGACGGGGGCCGCCTACTCGTCGGTCGGGCCGATCACGGCCTCCGGCCAGACGGTGACCATCCAGACCAAGGGGGGCCCGTGGGTCGCCCTGCCCGCCTACTTCGGCTACGGCGCCTGCGGCTACATGATGTCGAAGCAGTGGCTGGGGAGCCTGCCGGACGTGCCCCAGCGCAAGGAAGGCGGCCCGTACTACGACGCCGCGCTCGCCGCCACGCCTGCCAACGGCGACCCGGCTGCGCCGGTCGGCCTCGGGGCCTTCAAGTTCGACTCCTACGAGCCGGGCAACGGCAACACGTTCAAGGCCGTGCGCAACGACGACTACTGGCGTGGCCCCAACGGCATCACCGGTGAGGACCTGCCCTACCTCGACGCCATCGAGGCCGTGGTGGCCGTCGACATCGACAGCCGCACCAACGCCCTGAAGTCCGGCGAGTTCGACGTCATGCACACCGCCAACGCGGAGACGATCGCCGAGCTCCAGGACGACG
The DNA here is from genome assembly GCA_036558145.1 of Acidimicrobiales bacterium. Lineage (GTDB taxonomy): Bacteria > Actinomycetota > Acidimicrobiia > Acidimicrobiales > VFJN01 > ZC4RG19. Next base: position 11,167 of record DATBGF010000114.1, on the reverse strand, counting down.
ACAGCCTCGAGACCGTCGTCAGCGACCGGTTCGGCGAGACCAACTACATCATGTTGAACGTCGCCCAGGGCAACAACCTGATGACCGGCGCCGCCATGGATCCCACGGGCGCCAACGCCGACAACCCGATGGTCAACGTGCACTGCCGCCGGGCGCTCGCCCACGGCATCGACCTCGACCGGCTGGCCGAGGAGCGGGGCGGAGGCATCTCGACCCCGGCCAACGGGCCCTTCCCGCCCGGGTCGATGGGCTACCTCGAGGACACGGGCTACCCCAAGTACGACGTGGACGCGGCCAAGGAAGAGATGGACACCTGCCTGCAGGAGCTGGGCACGGACAGCATCTCGTTCGACTTCAACACCACCAACGACCCGTTCAACGTCGAGACCAACACGCTCATCATCTCGATGTGGAACGACGCCTTCGGTGACGAGGTCAAGGCCAACATCACGCCGATCGAGCAGGGCCAGTACATCGGCCTCGCCCTCTTGGGGAACTTCGACGTCTTCGCCTGGCGCAACCACGGCGGGACCGATCCCGACCAGCAGCTGCTGTGGTGGATCAGCGCCGCGGCGGCCCCCATCGGCAGCCAGGCCCTCAACTTCGGGCGCTTCTCCGACAAGGTGATCGACGACAACCTGATCACCATCCGGACCAACCCGGACAAGGACGCCCGCACGACGGCGGCCGAGAACGTCAACAAGGAGTTCGGCGACCAGGTCTACAACCTGTGGCTGGGCTGGACGATCTGGGGCATCTCGTCGGCGCCGTACGTCAACGGTGTCGAGTCGAACGTCCTGCCGGACGGGTCCAAGGGCATCGGGCTCGCCTTCGCCGGTCGTCATCAGATGAACCAGCTGTGGTGTGACGACGGGAAGTGCGAGTAGCCCGTGCGAAGGGTCCGTGCGCTCACTGACCTCGTCCGGCGCAACCCGGGCGTGACCACCACCGTGGGGGCGTTCGTCGTCCTCATCGGTGGATGGTTGGTGGGGCTGCCCATGCTGTGGGCGTTCATCGGAGCCTTCGCGCTGATCGTCGTGGGCGCCAGTGCTGTCAACGGCCGCTACGTGCGGCGGCGGTTGTTCATCCTGGTGCCCACGCTGGTCCTCATCACCGCGTTCACCTTCTACCTGGAGAACAGCCGGGGGGACGCGCGTGACCTCGCCTTCCAGATCCTCGGACCGGGAGGCACCGAGCAGGGCGTGGACGAGATCGTCCAGGAGTTCCACCTGAACGAGCCCATGCACACCCGCTACCTGCTCTGGTTGAGCGATGCGGTGCGCGGCGACCTCGGGAGATCGGCGATCCAGGGAAAGCCGGTCTCCGAGGTGATCGCCAACGCCGCGCCCGTCTCGCTCCAGCTGATGCTCTACGCACAGGTGCTGGCGCTGGCCGTCGCGGTGCCGGCCGGCGTCTACGCCGCCTACAAGGCCAACCGCCCGGGCGACCGCGTCGCCAGCACGCTGGCGCTCGGGGCCCTGTCGATACCGAACTTCGTGCTCGCGGTGGTGCTGATCCTTTTCTTCGCGCTGGGCGGGATACGCACGGGCAACACCAGCGTGGGCAGCACGTGGTTACCCGCGGCCCGCTACGTGCCCTTCGGCGAGGATCCCGTCGAGCACTTCCGCCACATGGCCCTGCCGGCCATCGCCCTGGCCCTCGGCCAGGCGGCGGGGTACATGCGCATCCTGCGCTCCGACATGATCGGCACGCTGCAGGAGAACTTCATCACCACGGCCAAGGCCAAGGGGGTCAGCGACCGGCGCATCCTCTGGGCCCACGCGCTGAGGCCGTCCTCGTTCACCCTGCTCACGGTGTTCGGCGTCAACACCGCCACGCTGATCGGCGGCGCGCTGATCATCGAGACGCTGTTCACGCTGCCCGGCCTGGGCACACAGCTCGGCACCGCCATCTTCCAGAAGGACTTCCTGGTGGTGCAGGGGATCGTGCTGGTCGTGGCGGTCGGGTTCGTGCTCGTCAACTTCCTCGTCGACCTGCTCTACGCCGTCCTCGACCCGAGGGTTCGCCATGTCCGGGCTTGAAACCACAGTGGTCTCCACCTCCAGCGAGCACGTCACGCTCAACGTCGACGACGCCGAGGCGGCGATCCTCGCCGAGGCGGACGAGACCTACCAGGGGCGCAAGCTCGGGTTCTGGTTCTGGGCGTCGGTGACCTGGCTGGTGCTGCTGCTCCTCTCGGCGATCTTCGCCGATCTCCTGCCGCTGAAGGACCCGACCGCCACGTTCCGGGGCGTCAGCCGCGACGGCCCCTCGGCGGCCCACTGGTTCGGCGCCGACAACATCGGCCACGACGTGTTCAGCCGCACCATCTACGGAGCCCGGCGCTCGCTGGCCGTCGCCAGCGTCGCCACCCTGGTCGGCTTCTCGATCGGCGGGGTCATCGGGCTGGTGTCCGGCTTCTACAGGCGCACGCTCGACGACGCCATCGTGGCCATCCTCGACATCATGCTGGCCATCCCCGGCCTGGTCCTGGCCCTGGCGCTGGTGGCGTTCTTCGCGCCGCCCGGCAAGGCCTCGGCGACCTCGCAGACGATCTGGGCCACGTTCGCGCTGTCGATCCTGGCGGTGCCGACCATCGCCCGGGTGGCGAGAGCCCAGACCATGGTGTGGGCCGACCGGGACTTCGTGCTCGCGTCCCGGACGCTCGGGACCCGCAACCTGCGGATCATCGTCCGCGAGGTGCTGCCCAACATCCTGCCGGCGATGGTCTCGATCGCCTTCATCGGCCTCGCGGCGCTGATCGTGGTCGAGGCGGCCCTGGCCTTCTTCGGCGTCGGCGACGTCAGCGGCGTGAGCTGGGGGATCATGATCCAGAACGGTCGCTCCCAGATGGACCGGGCACCGCACATGGTGCTGTTCCCGTCGCTGTTCATGTTCATGACGATCCTGTCCCTCAACTTCGTCGGCGACCAGGTGCGCACGCTGTTCGACGTCCGGGAGAGCGGCATCTGATGGCAGGCTCCGGCACCGCCCACCTGCGCGACGAGGACGCGGATCTCGCCCTGCGGGTGGAGCACCTGGTGGTCGAGTTCCCCGTGGGCCGCTTCGGGACGGTCCATGCGGTCAGCGACGTCAGCTTCGACCTCGCCAACGGCGAGACGCTCGGCATCGTGGGCGAGTCCGGCTGCGGGAAGTCGACGACCGCCAAGGCCATCATGCGGGTCCCGCCGCCGACGTCGGGCCGGATCGCGCTCGACGGGGTCGACCTCGCCACCCTGGGCGCCGATCAGATGCGCGACGTGCGCAGCCGGCTGCAGATGATCTTCCAGGACGCCATCTCGTCGCTGAACCCGCGGCGGCGCATCCGCGACGTCGTGGCCGAGCCGCTGGTGATCCAGTGGCTGGAGTCGCACCGGCGGTCCCCGGTGATCCGGCTGTGGGAGCGGTACGTGCCCCGGATGCTGCGGCTCTGGCGCCACCCGCTGATCCGCCGCGTCGCCGTCCCGCTGCTGGTGGCGTTCTTCGTCGGGCTGGCGCTCTGGATCGCCGGCAGCGCCTTCGGCACCGAGCAGGCGGACGGCACCCGCGACGGCGGCATCGTGCAGTCCGCGGGCTCGGTGGTGATGGTCGCCTCGCTGATCGGGATCGCGCCCATCGCCGCCTTGTTCGTGGTGACCGCCGCCGTGTGGCTGGTGCTGACCGTGCTGATGCCGATCGTGTCGCTGCCGCGCACCTTCAGGATCTGGCGGGAGCGCAAGAGGTTCCGGGAGGGCGCCGAGGTCCAGGTCCGGGACGTCCTGGAGGACGTGGGCATCGACTCCGAGACGGCCATGGACCGCCGGCCGCACGAGTTCTCGGGCGGCCAGGCCCAGCGCATCTCCATCGCGCGGGCGCTGATCCTCGACCCCAAGGTGGTCATCTGCGACGAGCCGGTGTCGGCCCTCGACGTGTCGGTCCAGGCGCAGGTCCTGAACCTGCTGGAGGAGCTCAAGGAGAAGTACGGGCTCTCGCTGATCTTCATCGCCCACGACCTGGCGGTGGTGAAGAACATCGCCGACAGGGTGGTCGTCATGTACCTCGGCAAGGTGTGCGAGGTGGGCCAGCCCGACGAGCTGTTCGCCCGGCCCCGCCATCCCTACACCGAGATCCTCATGAGCGCGATCCCGGTGATCGACCCGGCCGTCGACCCCCGGGCCGCCCGCGTGATCACCGGTGAGCCGCCGTCCCCGATCTTCCCGCCTCCGGGCTGCCGGTTCTGCACCCGGTGCCCCTACGCCACCGAGCGCTGCGCGCAGGAGGAGCCCCAGATCCGGGAGATCAGTCCCGGCCAGTTCGTCGCTTGCCACCACCCGGTCGGCGTCCCCGAAGACCAGGTGGTCGACACCCCGGCGGCGGTTGGCTGAGCGGTTGGGAGCCCGGGGGACTCAGGCCTCGGGCTCCTCGCCGTTGTCGGTCGGCGCCTGCGTGAGCGTGACCGGCACCTCCGGGCGCTTGTCGCCCAGGGGGTGGAAGCAGGCGAAGCGGTGGCCGAACTCGGCGCCTTCGCCGAGGATCGGGTCCTGCTCGCGGCAGTCGTCCTGCACGTAGGGGCAGCGGGCGGCGAAGGCACACCCGGGCGGCCGGTTGACCAGGTCCGGCGGGCGGCCGCCGATGACCGCGAGCTTGGTGTGGCTCGGGTTCTCGACCCGGGGGATCGAGCGCAGCAGCGCCTCGGTGTAGGGGTGCTGCATGCGTGAGAACAGGATCGCGGTGGGGGCCTGCTCGACGATCCGCCCGCCGTACATCACGGCGATCTCGTCGGTCCGCCCGGCCACGACCCCGAGGTCGTGGGTCACCAGCACCATGGCCATGTAGCGCTCGGCCTGGTTGTCCTGGAGCAGGTTGAGGATCTGGGCCTGCACGGTGACGTCGAGCGCGGTCGTCGGCTCGTCGGCGAAGAGCAGCTTGGGACCGCACGCCAGGGCCAGCGCGATCATCACCCGCTGGCGCATGCCGCCCGAGAGCAGGTGCGGGTACTCCGCGAACCGCTGCTCGGGCTCGGGGATCCCGACCGAGCGGAGCAGGGCGATGGCGGTGAGGCGGGCCTCCTTCTTGCCCATCCCCACCTGCAGCCGCAGCGCCTCGGTGATCTGCTTGCCGATGGTCATGACCGGGTTGAGCGAGCTCAGGGGGTCCTGGAACACCATGGCGATCTCGTTGCCGAGCAGCTCGCGCATGTCGCGGTCGTTCAGGTCGACCAGCTCACGCCCCATGAACCGCACGCTGCCGGAGCGGCGCACGTTGCTCTTGGGCAGCAGGTTCATGATCGAGCGGGCCAGGATCGTCTTCCCGGACCCCGACTCGCCCACCACCCCGAGGGTGCGGCCACGGTCGAGCGTGAAGCTGACACCGTCGACCGCCTTGACCCGACCCCGCGGGGTCAGGAAGTGGGTCTTCAGGTCGTCGACCTCGAGCAGGACGCCCGACGGCGACGGTTGCTCCACGGTCAGCTGGACGTCGAGGCTCACCGAGACCCCCTTCTCCCCGATGACCCCCGATCATAACCGACACGCGTGTCGGAAACCGTGGCTACGGGCCACGAGGTCCGGGTCGAGCAGGACGGCCTTGGGCTCGGCCATGTGGCCGGTCGTCCAATAGACGCTGTGCTGGCCGTGGAGCTCGGTGGCGAGGGCCCGGCGGGCCAGGGGGGAGTGGAAGCGCTCCTGGTGGAGCCAGGTGGCGAACTCGCCGTGGCGGTCGAAGCCGAGGCCGAGGCCGGCGTGGCCCAGGATGTCGTGCACGGCCCGGAAGCGGTCGTAGGCGCCGCCCCGCGTGCTGTCCATGAGGGGGTGGCGCCGGTGGGGGTCGGCGGCGACCGTGGTCACCTCCAGCAGGCGGCCGCCGGTCACCGAGGCGATGAGCTCCCGGGCGTCGCGATAGGGCTCCGCGCACGTCGTGTAGCGGACCCGGACCGGGTCGGGCCGATCGGCGGACGCGATCAGCCCGAACAGCCGGTCCGACTCCGTGGCGAGGCGGGCGTAGGCGGCGCGGGTCAGCGGATCGAGGCGGGTGCGGGCGGCGGCGTAGGCCGCGGCGACCTCGCGGGCCGCGGCCTCCTCGACGCGCCGCCCGGCCGGCTCGACGAGCCCGACCGAGTTCCTGGTTCGCTCGACGAGCTCACTCACTGCACCGCGGCGGCCTCGAGGATCGTCGCGGCGACGGCCTCGGGCTCCGACAGGCTCAGGGCGTGGGACGCCCCGGCGAGCTCGCGGGTCACCTTGGCGCCGGCCCGCTCGGCCATGAACCGGTGCAGGTCGGCCGGGATGTTCAGGTCCTGGTCGCCGAACACGAACCACGACGGGAGGTCCCGCCAGGCCGGGGTGTCGCTGGGCAGCCCCTCGGCCAGGGCGGCCTGGGTGACCGGGCGCTGGGTCGCCGCCATCAGGGCGGCCTGGGCGGCGGGGACGTCGGCCGCGAACTGGTGGTGGAACACCTCCGGCCGGATGGCGAACTCGACGCCGCCGGTGGCGACGGGATACGCGGCCAGGGCGTCGGCGAGGCTGCTGCCGGGGAACAGGGTCGACAGCTCGAACGCCGACTCGCCGTGCTCGGGGGCGAACGCGGCCACGTAGACCAGGCCGACCACCGACAGGTTGGCCGCCGCGGCCTCGGTGATGACCATGCCGCCGTAGGAGTGGCCGACCAGCACGACCGGCGTACCGATGCCGCTGATCACGTCACGCACGTAGGCGGCGTCGCCGGCGAGGCTGCGCAGGGGGTTGGCTGCGGCCACGACGTCGAGGCCGTGGGCCTGCAGCTCGTCGATCACCGGGTTCCAGCTGGCGGACTCGGCGAAGGCGCCGTGGACCGCAACGATGGTGGGGGGAGTCTCGGACATGGATGTCAGCGTCGCCCCGGGCGGGCGCGGTCGCATCCGTGGGAATCCCCGGTGCGGCACCCGGTCGGGGCTCAGGGGGCGTCGTGGTCGAGCTGAGCGATGCGGCCCCGGAGCTGGCGGCGCGAGCGGATGCCGAGCTTCGAGAACACCTTGGCCAGGTGATACTCGGCGGTCCGGGGGCTGATGAAGAGCTGGGCGCCGATCTCGGGGTTGGTGAGGCCGGTGGCCGCCAGCCGGGCGACCTGGGACTCCTGGGCGGTGAGGAGGTCACGGGTCTCCACCGAGCGCTTCCGGACCGTCTCACCCGTCGCCTGCAGCTCCCGCTGGGCCCGCTCGGCGAACGCCTCGGCCCCGAAGCGGCCGAACATGTCGTACGCGGTCCGCAGGTGCTCGCGGGCGTCCACCCGCCGCTGCTGGCGGCGCAGCCACTCGCCATAGACGAGGTGGGCTCGGGCGAGGTGCACAGCGACGCGGCTCTGCTCCAGCCGCTCGATCGCCTCCCGGTAGAGCTTCTCGGCCACCACACCGTCGCTGAGCAGGGCGCGCGAGCGCGCCTCCATCCCGAGCGCCCAGTCCGTGCCCGCGGCCCGGGCCCGCTCCGCCAGCCGTTCGAGGGTGGGGGCGGCGAGGTCGGGCCGGTCGCTGCGGGCCGCGGCCTCGATCAGCTCGACCATCGCCCAGGCGACGAGGGCGATGTCGTCGGGCTCGCAGGCCGACCGGGCGGCGGTGAGCGCCGCGTCGTAGTCGCCGAGGCCGTTGCGGAGCACCGCGGTGCCGTAGTCCCTCCACGAGAGCGCCCGGCCCTCGCCCCGCGGGGTCGCGTTGCGGGCGCCGGCGTCGTTCAGGGCGACGGTCGAGGCCTCCCGACCCCGCCAGGCGGAGAGCAGGATGGTCGTGTACATGAGCGGCGGCGCGGCGCCGATCGAGCGCGTGATGGCGTCCGACTCCTCGATGAGGGCCTCCGCCGCCGCGAACTCGCCGGCGTGGAGGTGCGTGCCGGACCGGTAGGTCAGGGCGAGGGGGAGCGCGGCGAGGGCGCCGGTCTCCCGGGCGATCCGGACCTGGCGGGCGGCCAGCTCGTCCCAGATCTCGTCCTCCCACAGCTCCGACGCGATGCGGCAGCCCAGCCACAGCCGGCGGAGCTGGTCGGCCTGGCGCCCGTCCTGGTCGCGCAGGGCACGCAGGGCGCGCCGCAGGGGCGCGACGGCGGCGACGTACCCGTCGGTGAAGCGGGTGGCGAGGCCGGCGAGGACCAGGTCCGTGGTCGGCGCCGGTCGCGCCGCCGCGGGGACCCGGAGGGCCGCGGCCGCGATCTCGCCCGTGCCCGGTCCCTCGGTCAGGCGGCCGGCGAAGGTCGCGGCGCCGAGCGCATCGAGGTAGGTCTCTCGGGCCAGGGCGGCGTCGAGCGGCTCCAGGTTGCGCGCCGCGTCGAACAGCAGCGGCGGGGCGTCGCTGCCCCGCGACCGGGCGTAGGCCATCTGGGCCCGCAGCCGCACCACCAGCGCCTGCTGGAGCTCGTCGAGCGGGCACATCTCGGCCACCGTGAGCAGGTCCGACGCCTCGTCGGGAGCCGCGGCGTCGAGCTTGGCCCGGGCGGCGGCCAGGGCCCGAGGGCCCCGACGGCGCGGGTCGGGCGTCAGCTCGGTGGCCCGCTCCAGGAACGCCGCCTCGGCCGCCACGCCGCCACGGCCCGCCGCCCGGCCGGCCGAGCGTTCGAGCTCGGCGGCCACGTCCTCGTCGGGGCCGGTGGCCGCCTGGGCGCGGTGCCAGGCGCGGCGGTCGGGGTCCAGGTCGGGGTCGGTCGCCTCGGCCAGCGCCCGGTGGGCGTCCCGGCGGTCGGGAACCGTCCCGGCGTGGTAGGCGGCGGCCCGCACGAGGGGATGGTGGAACTGCACCCGGGCGTCGATCCGGATGAGCCCCGCGGCCTCGGCCGGGCGCGCGGCCGCGAGGCCGATGCCCTGCCGCTCGGCCGCGTCCGCCAGCAGGGCGACGTCCCCGAGCGGTTCGGCCGCCGCCGTGAGCAGGAGCCGTTGGGCCGGCTCGGGCAGGGCCCGGAGGCGCTGCACGAAGGTCTCCTCGATCCGGGTGGCGAGCGACTGGGGGACCGCGTGCATGTAGCCCCCGGCCAGCCTCCCGGGGGCCAGTCCCCGGGGCAGCTCGAGCAACGCGAGCGGGTTGCCCCGCGCCTCGGCGACGATCCGGTCGCGGACCCGCGGGTCGAGCCGCGCCGGCGTCACCGACTCCAGCAGCGCCCGGGCGTCCCCGTCCCGCAGCCCGCGGACCGCCAGGTCGGGCAGGCCCGCCAGCTCCCGATCCTCCCGGGGCTCGCGCACGGCGAACACCACCGCGACCGGCTCGGCCAGGAGCCGGCGGGCGGCGAAGGCCAGGACCTGGGCCGAGGCCCGGTCGAGCCACTGCGCGTCGTCGACGATGCAGACGAGCGGCCGGCCGGCCGAGGCATCCGACAGCAGGCCGAGGAGGGCGAGGCCGACGAGGAACCGGTCCGGCGCCTCCCCGGTGGCCAGGCCGAGCGCCGTGCCGAGGGCGTCACGCTGGGGCTCCGGCAGCTGCCCCAGGCCGGGGAGCATCGGGGCGCACAGCTGGTGCAGGCCGGCGAAGGGCAGCTCCATCTCGGACTCGACCCCTGCGGCCCGGGCGATCCGGCAGCCCGTCGCCCGCTCGGCGAGGTAGTCGAGCAGCGCGGTCTTGCCGACCCCCGCCTCGCCCCGGACGACCAGCACCTGGCTCTCGCCCGCGCGAATGCCGGCCAGGAGCCGGTCCAGCCTCGCCGTTTCGTCCTGCCGGCCCCGCAATCCGGGCGGCACTATCTATGGGGGCGATGCAACAGCAGAGACATATCGCTTCCCACGGTACCCGGGGCCTGGTCAGAACCCACTAGGGAGTTCCACGGAGGCGATCCGGCAGGCAGGGGCGCGACCGTGGTCCGGGCCATGAGCATGTACCTGCCCAACACCGACCTGCAGCCCACCGGGTTCGAGCCCGGCGAGTTCATCGACATCGACGAGGAGATCGACCCATGGAGACCCGAGGCCACCAGTCCGCCCCCGCCTACCTCCGCGGCATGCCCACCTCGGCGTGGGCCGACGCCCGCACCCCCCACACCCTGAAGGTCGTCGTCATCGGGGGCAGCGGCCTGATCGGGTCCAAGCTCGTCGCCGGGCTCCGCGACCACGGCCACGAGGTCGTGGCGGCCTCGCTGGACTCGGGCGTGAACACGCTCACCGGCGAGGGCCTCGCCGCTGCGGTCGAGGGTGCCGACGTGGTCGTGGACGTCTCCAACTCCCCCTCCTTCGAGGACGCGGCCGTGCTGGAGTTCTTCGAGACCTCGACCGGCAACCTGCTCGCGGCCGAGGCGGCCGCCGGGGTGCGGCACCACGTGGCGTTGTCGGTCGTCGGCACCGAGCGCCTGGCCGAGAGCGGCTACTTCCGGGCCAAGATCGCCCAGGAGAAGCTGATCGAGGGCTCGGGCATCCCGTACTCGATCGTCCACGCCACCCAGTTCTTCGAGTTCGTGGCCCGGATCGCCGACGACGGCACCGACGGCTACACCGTGCGGCTGGCCCCGGTGCTGATCCAGCCCATGGCAGCCGACGACGTGGCCGCCGCCGTGGCCAGGGTCAGCGTCGGACCGCCGGCCAACAGCATCGTGGAGGTCGCCGGGCCCGACCAGTTCCGCCTCGACGAGCTGGTCCGCCGGGCGCTGAGCGCGCACCAGGACCCGCGCGAGGTCGTCGCCGACCCCGAGGCCCGGTACTTCGGCGCCCGGCTGCGGGAGCGCATCCTCGTCCCCGACGACGGCGCCCGGCTCGCTCCCACCCACTTCGAGGACTGGCTCGCCGCCCAGGCCCGGTAGGGCCCCGGGGTGACCAACGCCACGGCAACTCCTCCCCGGATCTTCTTGACCGATACAGAAGTGGTGGTACTGTATCGGTAAAGAAGGACGAGCCGAGAGGAGTTGTCGTGGCTCCATACTTCGTGTTGGCCCAGCTCTACGCCGAGGGCGCCCTGCCCCTGTACGCCCACCGCGCCCTGCCCGGCGCCCCGGTCCGCCGGCCGTCGCCGAGGCGCCGGCGCCGCTGATCCTTCCCTGGCCCGTCCGGAGCGAGCAGGGTGGGGGGATGGCCAGGGTGACGCTCCAGACGATCGCCGACCGGCTCGGTGTGAGCCGCATGACCGTCTCCAACGCGTTCTCCCGCCCGGACCAGCTCTCGACCGAGCTGCGCGAGCGCGTGCTCGCCACCGCGCGGGAGCTCGGCTACGCGGGGCCCAATCCGGTCGCCCGGACGCTCTCGCGCGGCGCGACCGGCG
>DATBGF010000113.1:0-2532 GCA_036558145.1 Acidimicrobiales bacterium | reverse complement strand
CACGTTCTCGTGCGGGATCCGCACCTCGTCGAGGAAGACCTCGCTGAAGTGGCTCGTGCCGGTCATCTGCTTGAGCGGCCGCACCGTGAACCCGGGCGTGGTCATGTCGACCAGGAAGTACGTGATGCCCTGGTGCTTGGGCACGTCCCAGTTGGTGCGCGCCAGCAGGATGCCCCAGTCGGCAACGCGCCCGTTCGAGCACCACACCTTCTGCCCGGTGAGGCGCCACCCGTCGCCGTCGCGCTCGGCGCGCGTCGACAGGGACGCGAGGTCGCTGCCCGCGCCGGGCTCGCTGAACAGCTGGCACCACAGCTCGTCGCCCCGCAGCAGCGGCGGCAGGAAGCGGTCCTTCTGCTCGTCGGTGCCGTGCGCCAGGATCGTGGGCCCGGCCATGCCGATCGAGATCATGAAGGCGCCGTTGGACACGCCGTAGTTGGCCTGCTCCTGGCCGAAGATGACCTGGTCCATGGCCTTGCCGCCCCGGCCGCCGTACTCCTTGGGCCAGGTGATGCCGGCCCAGCCGCCGTCGTAGAGCGTGCGCTGCCAGGCCTGGCAGCGGTCGATGTAGGTGGCCTCGTCGTAGGCGCCGGTCCACAGCCCCGAGGAGAAGTCGTCCGGGTGGCCCTTGGGGAGGGCGTGGGCGTCGAGCCAGGCCCGGGCCTCGGCCCGGAACGCGGCTTCCTCCGGCGTGTCGTCGATGTCCACCGCCCAAGACTAGAACGTGTTCTACCCAGCCACCCAGGCCGCTCAGCCCACCTGCCATGCTGGCCCGGTGACGCCGGATCCGATCCCGAGCCTCACCCGCTTCGGCTGGCGCGAGATCGCGCGGGGCGCCGAGATCTGGGTGGTGCTGGCGCTGTGGCTGGTCCGGTCACTGATGGTCTACGCCGTGCGCCACCCCCGCCGCCTGCTGGCCGCCCGGAACGACACAGGCGCCCGGCGGGCGCTGGCCGACGCAGCCAGCGTGGGGTTGGTCGAGGCGTTCATGGCCCTCGGACCCACCTTCGTGAAGCTGGGCCAGATGATCGCCTCGTCGCCGGGGATGTTCCCCGCTCCCCTGGCCGACGCCTGCCTGCGCACCCTGGACGACGTGCCCCCGTTCCCGGCGGAGGAGGCGCTCGCCATCGTCGAGGACGACCTGGGCATGGCCGCGGCCGACGCCTTCGAGGCCTTCGACCCGGTGCCGCTGTCGGCCGCCTCCATCGCCCAGGTGCACGCGTGCGTGCTGCGGGACGGGCGCCCGGCCGTGCTCAAGATCCAGCGGCCCGACATCGCCGACCGCATGAACCGCGACCTGCGGATGATGTACCGGCTGGGCCGCGTGGTCGACCGGACCCGCACCGGCCACCTGCTCAACGCACCCGGGGTGGTCGAGGACCTGCACCAGGTGACCAACGAGGAGCTCAACTTCGTCCTCGAGGCCCATCGCCAGACCGCCTTCCGGGACAACATCGGCGCCTTCGGCGACAACGCCTGGATCACCGCCCCCGAGGTCTACTGGGACCACTGCGGCCCCCGGGTCATCTGCATGGAGCGCCTCTACGGCACCCCGCTCGACCGCTTCGACGAGGTGCGGGCCCGCGGCATCGACGGCGAGCTGGCCCTGCGCCGCGGCCTCAAGGTGTGGACCGAGGCGGCGCTCGTCCATGGCCCGTTCCACGGCGACGTGCACGCCGGCAACATCTGGGTGCTGGACGACGGCCGGGCCGCCTACCTGGACTTCGGGATCATGGGCGAGCTGCCGGCCGACCACCGCCAAGCCGTGCGCGACGGCTTCCAGACGCTGATGATCGACGGCGACTACACCCGCGTCGTGCGGGCCTGGCAGCGCATCGGCATCATGTCCGCCGACGTCGGGCCGGTGGAGGCGGTGGCGGCCCGGCTCAAGAGCGTCCTCGACCCCATGTTCGACCTGGCCCTCGGGGAGGTCAGCCTCGGTGAGCTGCTGCGCCAGCAGGTCGAGCTGCAGCGGGAGTACGGCGCCCGGGCGGTCCGCGAGCTGATGCTGGTGTCCAAGCAGCTCATGTACTTCGAGCGCTACGCCAAGGAGCTGGCGCCCGCCTACAACATGGCGCGGGACCTGTTCCTGATACAGAACGTGTTCCCCGACGACGTGACCCGCGTGCTGGCCGAGCGCGGGATCACGCTGCCGGACGACTCGGTGCCGCTGCTGCGCCCGCCAGCGCCCCCGGCAGCGGGAGGGAGTGCACCACGACCAGCTCCTGCACCGCCCGGGTGAGCGCCACGTAGAGCAGGCGGAGGCCGCGGGCGTCGCCGCCCGCGATGGCGGCGGGCTCGACCACCACCACGGCGTCGAACTCGAGGCCCTTGGCGTCGGGCGGGTCGAGCACCGTGACCTCGGGCGGAACCGGGCCCAGGCCGCTGCGCAGGTCGGGCGGGACCACCAGGCCCACCGTGCCGTAGGCGCCGGCCAGCTCGGTGGCGATGCGGCCCGCCTCGGCCGCGAGCGCGCCGTCCTCGATGGCCACGAACTCGGGCTCCTGGCCCCCGGCCCGGACCGAGCGGCACGGC
>DATBGF010000112.1:0-2563 GCA_036558145.1 Acidimicrobiales bacterium | reverse complement strand
CCGCCGCCCGCCTGCCGGTCGATCCCACCACCACCGTGCCGCCCGGCTTCCAGGAGGACCAGCGCAACCAGCCCGGCGGCTTCGCGGCCGACCCCGACGTGATGGACACCTGGGCCACGTCGTCGCTGACCGCCCAGATCGCGTCCGGCTGGGTCGACGATCCCGACCTGTTCGAGCGCACGTTCCCCATGGACATGCGGCCCCAGGCCCACGAGATCATCCGGACCTGGCTCTTCTACTCGGTGGTCCGCTCCCACTACGAGCACGGCGTCCTGCCCTGGGCCAACGCGGCCATCTCCGGCTTCGTGTTCGACCCGGACCGCAAGAAGCTGTCCAAGTCGGCCGGCAACGCGCCGGACGATCCCAACGTCCTGATCTCGACCTACGGCGCCGACGCGGTGCGCTACTGGGCCGCGGGCGGGCGCCCGGGGATGGACCTGGCCCTCGAGCCGAAGCAGATGAAGATCGGCCGCAAGCTGGCCATCAAGCTGCTCAACGCCTCCAAGTTCGCCCTGAGCCTGGAGGCCACGACCTCGGGCCGGGTGACCGAGCCCCTCGACCGCTCGATGCTGGCGGCGCTCGGCGACCTCGTGGCCGAGGCCACCGCCGCCTTCGACCGCTACGACTACGCCCGGGCGGTGGAGCGCACCGAGGGCTTCTTCTGGTCCTTCTGCGACGACTACGTCGAGCTGGTCAAGAACCGGGCCTACGGCTCCGAGGGCGAGGACGGCCAGGCATCGGCCCGCACCGCGCTGGGCGTGGCCCTGCGGGCCCTGCTCGGCCTGTTCGCGCCGTTCCTCCCGTTCGTCACGGAGGAGGTCTGGTCGTGGTGGCAGGCGGGCTCGATCCACCGCTCGCCCTGGCCGTCGGCCGATGCGCTGCACGAGGCGGCCGAGGCGGACGCCGCGTCGCCCGGCGACGAGCCCGATCCCCAGGTCCTGGCGGTCGCCGCCGCGGTGCTGGGCGAGGTCCGCAAGGCCAAGAGCGAGGCCCGGCGCTCCATGCGGGCCGAGGTCGCCGGCGTCACGGTCGTCGACACCCCCGCCCGGCTCGCCCTGCTGAGCCTGGTGGAGCACGACGTCCGCAGCGCCGGCCACATCGCCCAGTGGCGCCTGGTCGAGGGCGACGCCCTGGCGGTCACCGTGGAGCTCGCCCCCGAGGGCTGACCCCGCCCCGACGCCACTTCCGTCCGGAGCGCCTCTACCCTCACGCCCTCGACAACCGAGGGTAGTGATGCCCGCACGGCCGGGGAGGCACGGATGCGGCGGCGATGGAACGCTGGGTGGGCGATGGCGGTCGTGTCGGCCGCCCTGGTGATGGGCTGGCCCGCCCCGGCCGGGGCCGACGGCACCCGCGACCAGCAGTGGCAGGTCGGGTACCTCGACCTGGCCCGCGCTCACGAGCTGAGCCAGGGCGAGGGCGTCACGGTGGCGGTGATCGACACCGGCGTCGACGGGACGCACCCGGATCTCGAAGGCAACGTCCTGCCCGGCATCGACGCCTACTCGGTCGCCAACGGCGGGCAGCCGGGCGACGGGTGGAACGACACCCACGGCCACGGCACCGCCATGGCCGGGCTCATCGCGGCCCACGGCCACGGGCCGGGCAACGGGGACGGGGCGCTGGGCATAGCACCGCAGGCGAAGATCATCCCGATGCGGGTCTCGGACGGCGAGGGCAACGCGGCCTACCAACAGGCGATGGACCTCGCCATCGCCGAGGCGATCAGCCGCGACGTCGACATCATCTCGCTGTCGCAGAGAGGCTTCGACCTGTTGGGGATCGAGCCCGCCCTCGACGCCGGGATCCTCGTCGTCGTCGCCGGCGGCAACGCTCCCGGGGACGGGTTCGTCAACGCACCGTCCGGTTCGCTGGTCGTCGGCGCCGTGCGGGCCGACGGCTCGGTCGCAGACGTCACGACCCGTGGGATCCGGCCCCCGCCGCCGGTGGACGAGCTCGGCTCCACGACGGCGCTGCAGACCGGCTTCCTCATCCTCACCGCGCCCGGAGAAGGGATCACCTCCACCACGCTGGACCACGGCTACCGGTCCGGCACGGGCACCAGCGACTCGACGGCGATCGTCTCGGGGGCGGCCGCCCTGGTGATGGCCCGGTACCCGGACCTCACCGCCGAGCAGGTGATGAGCCATCTCGTCGAGACCTCGACCGACAAGGGCGCGCCCGGTCCCGACGTGGACTACGGCTGGGGCGACCTCGACATCGTGCGGGCGCTGGAGACCGAGCCGACCATCCCGACGACCACCGTCACGACCCAGGCCCCGACGACCATCGCACCGCAGCCGGGCGACGGGGGCGAGACAGCCGGGGCCGAGCCGGGGGACGGCTCCGACATCGCCGCGCCCTGGCTGGTGGTCGCGGTGGGCGCCGTCGTCGCGGCCGCCGCGGCCTTCGGGCTGTCGGCCGCCAGCCGGCGGCGGCACGCTCCCGCGTTCGCCGGGACCGGTGTCGCTCCGCCGCCACCAGGACCGGCCAGGCCCGGTCCGATCGGCGCACCACCGCCGCCGGGACCGGCGCCCGGCCCGATGGGCGCGCCCCCGCCGCC
>DATBGF010000111.1:0-3002 GCA_036558145.1 Acidimicrobiales bacterium | reverse complement strand
TGGAGCGCCGCTGCCCCGAGTGCGGGTTCGAGGCCGGCGTCATCGACGTCACGGCCGTGGGTGACCTGGTCAGGGACAACGCCGCCGCCTGGCAGGCGCTCCTGGCGCGTCCGGCTGGCGAGCTGGCCCGCCGGCCCTCCGAGGACCGCTGGTCGGCGCTGGAGTACGCCTGTCACGTCCGGGACGTACTGGTCCTGTATGACGAGCGGCTGCACCTCATGCTGACCGAGGACGATCCCGACTTCGCCAACTGGGACCAGGACGTCGCCGCGATCGAGGGCCGCTACGCCGAGCAGGACCCGGCGCGGGTGGCGGCCGACATCGCCGCGGGCGCGGCGGTCATCGCCGAGCGGTTCGACGGCGTGCCCGAGGGCGCCTGGGGGCGCACCGGCAACCGCAGCGACGGGGCCCAGTTCACGATCGAGAGCTTCGCCCGCTACTTCATCCACGACCCGGTCCACCACGTGGACGACGTGGAGAAGGGCTTCGCGATGCTCCAGGCCGGCGGCCACGATGGGTGACCTGGAGGTCGACACCCGGGTCGAGGCGGTCGACGACGGCCGCTACCGGGCCGAGCTCAGCCCCGACTGGGCCATCTGGGGCCCCAACGGCGGCTACGTCGCCTCGGTGGCCCTGCGGGCCGCGGGCGCGGCCATGGGCCGGGCCCGTCCCGCCAGCATCGTCGCCCACTTCCTGGGCGTGGCCGCGTTCGACGAGGTCGACCTCGACGTCGCCATCCTGCGCGCCTCCCGCTTCGCCACGTCCGCCCGGGTGAGCCTGTCCCAGGGCGGCAAGCCCATCCTGGAGGCGATGGTCTGGGGCCTCGACCCCGGCGGCGCCGCCCTGGAGCACGACGTCGTGTCCCCGCCCGACGTGCCGCGCCACGACGAGCTCCCGACCCGGGAGGAACGCCTCGCGTCGATCCCCGCCGACGCGCCCGCGCCGGCGCCGTTCCCGTTCTGGCGCAACTTCGACGAGCACCCGCCGGCGTGGCGGGAGTCCTGGCCGCCGCCCGGGCCGGAGGATCCGGTGGCCCGCTCCTGGCTGCGCTTCCGGCCGACGCCCCGTTTCGACGACCCGTGGGCCGACGCCTGCCGCCTGCTCGTCCCCATCGACACGTTCGGCTGGCCCGCGGCCAGCCAGGCGCACGCGTGGCTGAACCCGGCGCCGGCCATCGCCGTCACCGTCGACCTCAACGTGGGCTTCCACCGCCCGAGCGAGGACGAGTGGCTGCTGGTGGAGGCGGTGTCGCCGCTCGCCACCGGCGGCCTGGCCAGCGCCACCGCCCGGGTGTGGGACCAGTCCGGCCGCCTGCTGGCGTCGGGCGGCCAGACCATGCTGTGCCGGCCCGCCTCCTAGGCTGGAGGTGATGGCCGGACCCCTGACGACGACCCTGCAGCCCGACGTCGACGAGCGGCTGGACGAGCGGACCGACGACGACCGCGAGACCGGCAAGCCGCACATGGCCCACATCGTCAAGACCGAGCCGGGCGAGTCCGCGGTGGCCAAGGTGACCGAGGCCCGCATCTACGGGTTCCCGGTCGAGGCGCTGTGCGGCGAGCGGTTCGTGCCCCAGCGCGATCCCAAGAAGGTCCCCGTGTGCCAGGCGTGCAAGGAGATCTACGAGCTGTACCGGTCGGCCAACGACGGGCTGCCGGAGACGCCGGACTCCTGACCCGGTGCAGCCCCAGGTCCTGTTCGTCCTGTGGGACGGGGGCGGCAACGTCAACCCCGTCCTGGCCCTCGGCCGCCGCCTCACCGCCCGCGGGATCGAGGTCGCCGCCTACGGGCCGCCGCCCCTGGCCGGCCGGTTCGGCGCCGCCGGCCTCGCCTACGTGCCGCGGGACGTCCCCGACGCCTGGGACCTCGGCGCCATGGCCCGGGACGTCCGCGACGTGTGCGAGCGGCTCGACGTCGCCCTGGCGGTCGTGGACTACATGCTCCCCGGGGCGCTGGTGGGCGCCGAGCTGGCGGGACGGCGCCGGGTCGCGCTGGTCCACACGCTCTACGGCGCCCTGCTCGCCGATGGCGCGCCCAACCCGATGGGCATGGCCGCACCGGTCGGCGGCGTGAACGGGGCCCGGGCGGCCCTCGGCCTCGCGCCGGTGACGCGGCTGGCGGACCTGCTCGACGCGTGCGAGACCGTGCTGGTCACCTGCCCGGCCGCCCTCGACGAGCGGGAGGACGAGTGGGCCCCGAACGTCCGCCACGTGGGCCCCGTCCTGGAGGACGCCGGGCCCGACGCCGGCTGGCGGCCGCCGGAGGGCGAGGGGCCGCTGGTCGTGGCCAGCATGGGCACCACGCCCATGGGCGAGGGCCCGGTCCTGGCCCGGCTGCTGGACGCGCTGGCGGACGAGCCGGTCCGGGTCCTGGTGCTGCTGGGCGACCACCTCGACCGCGGGCGGCTGCGGCTGCCCGCCAACGCCACCGAGTCCGGCTACGTCCGCCACGCGGCGGTCCTGCCCCACGCCGCGCTGAGCGTCAACCACGCGGGCCTGGGCACGGTGCTCGCCGCCCTGGCTCAGGGCGTCCCCCAGGTGTGCCTGCCGCTGGGCCGGGAGCAGCCGGACAACGCCCGCGCCGTCGAGCGGGTGGGCGCGGGCCGGATGCTCGCCCCGGACGCCGGGCCGGAGGCGCTGCGCGACGCGGTGCGCGACGTGCTCGCCGGCGAGGGCTACCGGGCGTCGGCCGAGCGGATGGCCGGGCTGATCGCCGCGTCCGCCGACGCCGGCTCCGCCGAGTCGGCCATCGCGTCGCTGCTCGCCGGCTGAGCGTCCGGCGTGCCCGGGAGCCGCCGGGGCAGCCGCGTCGCCGCGAGCACCCCGCCGAGCGCCACGGCCAGGGCGATAGCGAAGGCGATCGTGAGCGAGGAGCCGGTGGCCCAGCCCCGGCCCTCGCCGAGGGCCACGAACACGCCGCCCACACCGGTGCCGAGCGAGACGCCCAGCACGTCGGTGAGCTGGAGGGACGCGCTGGCGGACGAGCCGGTCCGGGTCCTGGTG
>DATBGF010000110.1:0-6302 GCA_036558145.1 Acidimicrobiales bacterium | reverse complement strand
TCACCCACATCGACGACTACGTGACCACCAACCCGCTGGAGACGCCGGCCTGGCAGGCCCGCCTCGACCAGAACCTGCTGGGCCGGGTGCGACCGTCGGCGCCGGTGTTCCAGTACCACGCCCTCGTCGACGAGATCGTCCCGCTCGGGCAGGCTGCGGCCCTGCGCCGCACGTGGTGCAACCGCGGGGCCAACGTGACCTGGACGACGCTGCCGGGCGAGCACGCGCTCGGCCTGGTGGAAGGCGCGATCCCGGCCGTCACCTGGATGTCCGCCCGGTTCGCCGGCACCCCGGTCTTCGGCAACTGCCTGTTCCCGTAGGCGGCCAGAGCGCCTCGGCCGGGCTCACGTCTGGCCGAGGCGCTCCCGCACGTGGGACAGGCGCTCGCCGAAGTGCCAGCGGTGGCCCTCCAGGTCGAGGGCCTCGTAGCGCCGGTCCCCCCAGAACATGTCCTCCAGCGGCATGACGATGCGGGCGCCCTCGGCGGCGGCCCGGGCGTAGTGGGCGTCCACGTTGTCGACGTACACGTTCACCATGCAGGTGACCGCGCCGGCGTCGACCGGGCTGGAGATGTCGTGGTGCTCGGGCCCGGAGCGGCCGATCATGACCACGCCGTCGCCGACCTCCAGCCAGGCCAGCATGCCGGTGGCGTGCTCCATGCGGGACTCGCGCCACTCCCGGAAGCCGAACACCCGGGTGAGGTACGCGAGCGCCGCCACCTCATCCCGGTAGGCGAGGCGGGGATAGATCGTCGGCGTGCGGCGCTCGGTGACCGGCTGCGTGCCGGCCTGGTCGATGGTGGACATGAACCGTTCCCTCTCGTCGGAGAGGACCGCGGGGTCGATGGGATCGTCCGGCTGCAGACGGTCCGGACGGGCCCGGCGCAGCGGCTCGAGGTCGTCGCTCACGACGTGATCCTCCCGCGGTCCTCGCTGTGCGTCGATGGTTGTTCCCCACCTGCGCACTCCGGTTCGCGCTGCTCCCGCAGGCGCCGCCGGGCCCGGTTCAGCCGCGAGCGCACCGTCCCCACCGGGATCCCGAGGGCGGCCGCGATGTCGTCGTAGCCCAGCTCCTCCCAGGCGTAGAGCAGCAGGGCGTCGCGCTCGCCCGGGGGCAGCGCGGCGATGGTGGCGGCCACCCGCGGCCAGAGCTCGCGCGCGTCGACCTGGGCGATGACCTGGTCGTCGACCGCCGCGGGCGGCGGGTCGCCTCCCGGGCGGCGGGGCAGCCGGGCCAGGGCCGCCAGCCGCCGGGCCTCGGCGCGGCGGTGCTTGGCCAGCACGTTGGTGGCGATGCCGTAGAGCCAGGGCCGGGCGCTGGGCCGGGAGCGGTCGTAGGCCTCCCGGCGCTCGAAGGCGATGCGGAACGACTCGCCCACCAGCCCGTCCGCAGCATCGGGCCCCACGCGGCGCACCAGGAACCGCAGGAGCGTGGCCGCGTGGCGGTCGAAGATCGCCGCGAAGGCCGCCGGGTCGGCGCAGGACGCGGCGATGACCGCCGCGTCGGAGGGCTCGGCGCCGGAGGGATCCACGTCTGGTTGTTCCCCGTTCGTGCCGCCAAGGTTCGCGCCGGGTGGGTGCGCGATGATGTCCGGGACGCTCCGACCAGGGAGGTGCCCCATGGACGGCCAGCCGGTTCGACTGAGTGACCCGCCGCTCGATCGTCCGACGACCCCGACCACCCCGGCCGCACCACGGGCCCGGGCATGGACGAGCGGTCTGAGCGAGCCCTGGGCCGCGGTGCTCGGATTGGGATGGCCGGTCGTGTGGTGGCTCCTGCCCTACATCGAGCCCACCCCCGCCCACCCGCAGGCGGCGCTGTCGACCGTCGAGGTGGTCATGATCGGCGGGCTCCTCGCCTGCCTGTTCGTCACCTCGATACTCGCCGGGACCCGCCGACGGGCGGCGGCACCCGCGGCCGTCGTCACCGGCTTGGTCAGCGTGGCCATGGTCGTGTCGTGCCCTGTGTCGGGCCACCACCAGTTCGGCCTCTGGTGGCTCGGGGAGCTGGCAGTGGTGCTGGCCATGCTGGCCGTCAGCGTCGCCGGGCTCCGGGCGACGGCCCGCCGCTGAGCGCTCAGCCCACCGGGTCCTGGCAGTAGGGGAGGGCCACGGACCGCATCAGGCGCAGGGACACGGCCTCGCTCGCCGGGTCCAGGCCGGCGAGCCGGTTGTGGGTCATGTGCAGCACGCTGCGCACGGCGTGATCTCGCCGGGCGACGGCTCCGGACGTGGCCTGGCGCAGCTGGTCGCCGTAGCGGCTCGCGGCCGCGGTCCGGGCCCGCCAGCGGTCGCCGCCTGATCCCAGCACGGCGGGCGCGACCGCCCAGATCCCGCCGGCGGCGACGGTGAGCCCCACGATGTGGGCGCCCAGAGCCTCGTCGAGCGGCTCGTCGCCGGCGTCCCCGGCTGCGCCGGCGGCCCACTCCGCCCATCCCGGCCCGAACATGGACCGCACCAGGTCGAGGTACTGGTACGCGGCCGCCACCGGAGCCGGGAGCGCGGGCCTCCGGGCGAGCTGCGCGGCGCACACGGCGCTGTCCGCCGCGAACAGCTCCTCGGCCGCGGCGAGGCAGGCGGCCCCGCCGAGCCGGTCCACCTCGGGCCGGTAGGTGACGACCTCCAGGTCGTCGACCAGGCCGGATGCCCGCTGCTCCTCGAACCAGTGCCGGGCCACGGTCAGGGCGTGGGGGAACGTGGCCGCGCTGTCCAGCCGGCAGCGGTAGCGGAGGTGGAAGCGCGGCTCGGCGCCCCGGGAGTAGAACCACAGGCTGGCCATGGCCGCGAGCCCCTCCGCCAGGCGCGGCAGCCCGGTGACCAGCTCGCCGGCGCACTCGGCGGCCGTGTAGATCTTCAGGTCGAGCCACCCGGACCCGGGAAGGTGGGCGACCGTCTCGATCCGGGGACGCAAGCCGTAGGGCAGCGCGGGGGCGGGGGCGTCCGAGCGCAGCGACACGACCACCTCTGTGGCGTAACCGCCGGACCAGCCGGCAGAGGCCGGGTCCGCATACGGCGACTCGGTGAGCGCGGTGCCCGGCTCCGCCACCAGCTCGCGCCGCACGAGCTCGACGTGCAGCGGGCTGGTCAGGTCGACCTCGAGGTCGTCGTGATCGTGGACGGCGCGCACGATGTCGGGCAGGCCCTGCCGGTCGCGCCAGGCCGCGAACCGCCGGTGCCAGCCCGCCTCCGTGGCCGCGTCCCGGACCAGCGCCTGCGGCGGGCGCCAGCGGGCCGGGCTCAGCACCGAGCGGCCGTAGCGCACCCGGGGCAGGCGGGGCAGCACGGCGAGCGGGCCCCAGTCCCAGGGGGCGAGCGGCCGGGACCCCACCCGGCCCAGCTGCGCCAGCAGCCGCGCCATGTCGGGCGCGCCGGCCATGTCCAGCAGATGGGGGACCCGCACGTGCACCTGCTCCCAGTCGCCGTCGCCGCTCGCGCACAGCAGCAGCCGGTCGCAGTCGGCGGCCAGCCACAGGTCGGCGGGCCGCAGGTCGCCGGAGCGGGGGACCACGCCGGTGACGACGGCGCCGAGCACGGTGGGGGCGTGCACCGCGTGGCGCCGGTGGGCGGCGCGCGGCAGGAAGACGAGCTGGGCCTCGCGGCCGGCCGGCGCACCGTGGTCGGGGCCCGGACCCCGGCGGGACCACCACAGCTCCGCCCGCCCGCCCTCCACCGCCGCCAACGAGGCCGCCACCACGTGCACGCCCAGGTCCAGGGCCCGGGGCGGACGTCCGGGTGCGCCGGACGCCAGCTCCTCGACCACCGGGTCGGTGAGGACGAGCTCGCCTCCCCCGGCCAGCGCCGCCTCGACGAGCTCGGCCAGCAGCCCGGCGCGCTCGCCGGCCAGCTCCGGCGGAGGCGCGCCCCGGTCGTCGGGGAGGCCGATGCCGCGCACGGGATCGACGACGTCGGTCAGCGGGACCAGCCGGTCGTGGCCGTAAGCGGCGACGAAGCGGGCGAGATAGCGGTCCAGGGCCGCCTGCTCCGGGCCTACCCGGCCCAGCCGCCACAGGACCTCGGCGGCCGCGGCCACGCCGGTCCCCACCGCGGCGGGCGCGGCCCCGCCCTGGTGGAGGACGAGGTCGACCACGACGCCGGCGCGTCCCTCGCGGCTGCGCACCGCATCCATCGCCGCCTGCGCCCGGGCCAGCGCCGCGGCACCCTGGCCCACCGGCGTGCGCCGGTATGCGTCGAGCGCGTCCGCCACGCGGCCCAGCCCCGCGGCGATGTCGGGTGCCGCCGTCGCGGTCCGGGCCGTGACGTGGCCCAGCGGGTCGGCGCTGTCGGGCCGGGGCGCGAGGTCGTCGATCAGCAGGCCGGACCGGACCAGCGCGTCGATCGTCCCGGCCAGGCGGGCCGGATCGGCGGTGGGGAACCGCTCGGCCAGCGCCGCGGCCAGCGTGCGGTAGGACGCCACCGACGCCGCGATGGCCAGCACCAGGCGGGTGGTAGCGGTCGACGGCACCGGCGCGGGCCGCCGCCCGCCGGCGCCGGGCGGCGCGTGCACCCGGCCGCCCCGCTCGGCCGCGGCGTCGTGGACCACGAAGTCCAGCTCCTGCAGCACCTCCGGGCGGGCCCGCAGCTCCTCGACCACGGCGTCCAGCCACTCGGGGTCGACCGTGACGGCCCGGCGATGGTCCGGTCCCCGCACCGGTGGACCACTGTCGCCGGCTACCGACGCCCCCGCCCACAGCCCGCCGGGCTCGGTCTGCGTGGCCAGGCGCAGTGCGCCGCGGGCCCAGGACAGCGCCAGCCGCTCCAACTCGGCGGGATCGTCCGGCAGCTCGGCCGGGGCGGGTGTCCCGGCCAGGGCGAGGGCCTCGGCGTAGGGCGGCTCGGTCGCCAGGTGCCGGACGAGATCCCGCAGCTCGCGGGCATACGCCGGGCCACCCCGTCGCTCACGGCGCGCCGTGAGGTCCCGAGCGGAGAGCGGCAGGAGTGGGCCGCAGATCAGCATCGTGGGGTGCGCCGACAGGCGCGTCACCGCGGCCGCTCCCCCTGCCCCATCCGGACCAGGGTGCCGCGGCCGAGCCCGGCGGCGCTGCCCCTCCTTGGTCGCCTCTTTCGACTGCACCAACGACCAATGCGCGGGCCGGGCCGGCCCGGCGACAATCGGAGCGAGAAGGGATGGCCGGTCCGAGTCCGCCCTGCCCTGCGCTCTGGCGCACGGTCCCGGGCCGGCATCTCTTCGTTTTGGCCCTTGCACCTCACGCGACGTGAGGTCTTACGGTCAGCCGCATGGCACCACGAAGTGACGGCGACACGGGGCTCAGGGTCGGCGAGCTGGCCAAGGCGACCGGCCTGACGGTCCGCACGCTGCACTACTACGAGGAGATCGGCCTGCTGGTGGCGGCGGAGCGCAGCGCCGCCGGCCACCGCCGCTACGGCGAGGCCGATGTGGCCCGGCTCTACCGGGTCTGCCTGCTGCGTCGCCTGGGCCTGTCGCTCGACGACATCGCCCGGGCGCTCGACGATCCCCAGTGGAGCCTGCGAGCCGCCATGGCCGCGCACGTCGCCGAGCTCGACCGCCGCATCGAGGCGGGCACCCGGCTACGGGGCCGGCTCACCCGGCTCGTCGGCCCCGAGGGGGCGGCCGGGGACCACCTGACCGATGACCTGCTGGAAGTTCTGGAGGACATGACCATGCTCGACACGACCGTCCAACGCCGCATCTCGATCCTCGTCTACACCGACCTCGAAGTCGCCTACGAGTTCCTGGTCCGGGTGTTCGGCCTGGGCCCGGGCCAGCTCACCAGAACCGACGACGGGACCGTCGTCCACGGGGAGCTGCAAGCGGGCGACGGGGTGGTGTGGCTGCACCCCGAAGCCGAGGCCTTCGGCCTGGCCTCGCCCCGCCGGCTGGGCGGCACGACCGCCACGATGGCCGTCATGGTCGACGACGTCGACGCCCACTACCGCCACGCGAAGTCCGAGGGCGCCCAGGTCGACTACGAGCCCGTCGACCAGCCCTACGGCTACCGCGAGTACAGCGCCCGCGACAGCGAGGGCCACCTCTGGTCCTTCATGAAGCCCCTGGATTGATCCGAGCGCGACCCGGCCGCAGGTCTGGGACCTGCGGCCGGGGTGGACGAGGAGCCTCGGGGAGTGGGGCTACCGCTGCTGTGCCTCCCACACGAACTCGACGCCCGTGACCTGCCCGACGGTGTTGTCGGTGCCCGCCCTCGACTTGATGGTGACCGTGTAGGTGGCGGTCACATCGTCGTGGCGGTTGACCTGCCAGCGGTTGCCGCTTCCGGCCGAGGCCCAGTCGGTCGGCATGCTCGACAGTGGGGTGTCGGTGAACAC
>DATBGF010000109.1:0-4816 GCA_036558145.1 Acidimicrobiales bacterium | reverse complement strand
CGGCCAGGCGGCCGGCGACCTCCTCGCCCAGGTCCGCGGTGCCCGTCCCCTTGTACTCGCAGCACGGGATGTCGCCGCCCAGGTACACGACGACCTCCTCGATCACCGCGGGGATCGGCTCGTGGGCCAGCGCGAACATCGTGGCGTAGACGGCGTGGGTGTGGATCACCGCGCCCAGCTCCGGGTAGCGGCGCAGGGCGGCCAGGTGCAGGTCCTTCTCGGTCGTCGGCGGGCGGGTGCCCTCGACCACATTGCCGTCGAGGTCGACGACCACGAGGTCGTCCAGCGTCATCGTGTCGTAGGGGACCGACGACGGCGTCACGCACACCAGGCCCGACGCCAGCCGGCCCGAGATGTTCCCCGAGGTGCCCTCGACCAGGCCCTCGGCCAGCATCTGCTTCGCTGTCGCCAGGACGGCTTCTGCCGTCGTGGTGGGGGAGTCAGCCACGGTCGAGCACCTCCGGGTTGGCCAGGTTGGCGGGCGCCTCGCCCCGCACCAGGGCCGCCAGGCCCTCGGCCATGAGCAGCGTGTGGTTGGCCTCGGTGTCGTAGGTGGCCCCGCCGATGTGGGGCGTGAGCACGACATTGCTCATCGCCGCCAGCGGATGGTCGGTCGCCAGGTTCTCGCCCTCGAAGTGGTCGAGCCCGGCCGCGGCCAGGTGCCCCGACGTCAGCGCAGCGGTGAGGGCATCCAGGTCGTGCAGCGCAGCCCGGGCTGCGTTGACGTACACGGCGCCCTCCCGCATCGACGCGAACCGCTTGTCCGACATCAGGCCCACCGTGTCGGGCGTGACCGCGGCGTGCATCGACACCACGTCTGCCTCCGCCACCAGGTCGTCGAGGTCGTGGGTGGCGTCGCCGGCCCAGGGATCGCTGGCGATGACCCGCATCCCCAGGCCCTCCAGGCGCCACTTCGTGGCCCGGCCGACGGCGCCGAGCCCGACGAGCCCCGCGGTCCGTCCCGCCAGCTGCCAGGCCCGGTAGCGCTGGTAGGGGATCGACCCGTCCCGGTAGATCTCGCCCTCCCGCACGTCCCGGTCGGCGGCGACGACGCCCCGGGTGGCGGCCAGCAGCAGGGCGACGGTCAGCTCGGCCACGGCGTCGGCGTTGCGTCCCGGCGCCCGCAGCACCGGGATCCCCGCCGCCGTCGCCCCGGCCACGTCCACGTTGGTGGGATCGCCCCGGGTGGCGCCGATCGCCTCCAGCGGCAGGTCGAGGACCGGACCGGCGCACCGGTCCGCCTCGCAGATCAGCACGGTGGCACCGACCTCGCCGGCCCGGGCGGCGAGCTGCTCGGCCGAGTACAGCCGCAGCGGCTGGTGGTCGATCCAGGGGTCGAGGACGACCTCGCCCAGCTCGCGCAAGGCATCCAGGCCCGGCCCGCGCAGTGGGGCGGTGGCGAGGATGACCCGGTCAGGCACCGCCCTCACCGTCGGCCGGGAGCTCGACCTCGACGGTGCCCTTGGCCATCACCGCGTCGTCCTGGTTGCGCAGCTCGACCCGCACGGTGGCGATGTGGCGGCGCTTGCGCTCGACCCGGGTGTCGGTCACCTCGCCCGACAGGAACGTGGCGTCCCCGGTGAAGGCGGGCGTGCGGTACTGGGCGGAGGAGTGGGTGATGAACCCCCACTCCCCGGCCCAGGCGGCGACGTAGTCGAGCACCCACGCGCCCATCGACGCCCCGTAGCCGTAGCCACGCGGCATACCGACGTGCTTGGCCCAGCGGGGCTGAAGGTGGCCGCGCGACGGTCCGTAGTACGCGCCGTCGGTCAGCTCGGGGTTGAGGCGCTCCATGCGGCGGTCGCCCTCGTAGCCGGCCATCTCCTTCGTGTAGCCCAGCTCCTCGGCCCGCACCGTCGTAGGGCCCTTGGCGGTGGCGCCCCAGGTGGTCATGGGGAAGGCCCGCCACTCGGTCGTGAAGCTGGCCAGGCTGTGGGGACCGAGCACGTTCTCGGCCAGGCGCTCGCCGACCTTGACCGACTCGAACGTCCGGGGCTCGTGCTGCAGGGACTGGATCTGGTCGATGAACGCCTGCTTCTTCTCGTCCAGCTCGGCCAGCTGCTCGTCGCTCCACTCCGGGTCCTTCGGCTCGGAGAAGTGCTGCTTCTCCTGCGCGGCCCGGACCCGGTAGCGGATCGAGGTCGAGCGCTGCAGCGCCACCCGCTCGCCCCGCTGGTTGATGTACAGCGTGTCGCCCCGCTGGAAGCAGGTCGGACCGGCGAAGCTCGTGTCGGTGACCCGGTAGTCGTAGGGCATGCGGTGGCACACCATGTGGTCGCCCGGCTCGATCCTCGGGCCGAAGAACCACCAGTCGTCGCCGCCGAAGATGAGGTGCGACCCGGGGATCTTGCCCACCTGCGCGGGCGAGGCGCCGTGGCTGGTGTCGGTGGCGACGGTGAACGACTGGGGCGCCACGATCCGCCCGAAGCGGCTGTCCGCGGCCCACCGGTCGTCGTAGTGGAGCGGGTTGGGGTAGTGCATCGCCTGGACCCAGCGCCGGATGTCGTTGACGGCGACCGGCTCCTTGAGCTCGCCCGGCTGCATGGGCACGCCCATGTAGCGGTCGAGGTCGGACGCGTCGAGCGTCGTCGCGTCGTCGGGGGGGCTGGTGGTCATCACTCTCCGTTCAGCCTGGCCGCCACGAGGGCCAGGAGCCCGTCGTCGCGGACCTTGGCCTCGCTGCCGGTCATGGGGATCTCGTCGTCGGCGAAGAACAGCACGTGGCGGGGCACCTTGTAGCCGGACACCCGCTCGCGCAGGAACGCCTGGATGTCGGCCTCGCCCGCCTCGGACCCGTCGGTGCGCACGATGCAGGCCACGACGATCTGGTCCACCCGGGGGTCGGGCACGCCCACGATGCGGGCCAGCTTCACGTCGGGGCAGGCCCGCAGCTGGACCTCGATCTCGGCGGGGGACACGTTGGCCCCCGCGGTGCGGATCATCTCGGTGCGCCGGCCCTCGTAGTGCAGGTTGCCGTCGCCGTCGACCCAGCCCACGTCGCCGGTGCGGAAGAAGCCGCCGGCGTCGAAGCACTCCTCCGGCGTCCGGCCCAGGTAGCGGCGCATCAGCGTCGGGCCCTTCACCGCCAGCTCGCCCCACTCGCTCTGTCCGAGCGCCGCGCCGGTGGTCGGGTCGATCACCCGCAGCTCGTTGCCCGCCAGCAGCGGGCCCATGCTCTGCTTGGCGACCTCTCGGGTCGTGGTGGAGGTGTGGGAGGAGAAGAAGGCGCAGGTCTCGGACAGCCCGTAGCCGACGGGCATGAACCAGCCGGGATCGCCCTCCACGCTCGGATGGCGGGAGAACGCCGACTTGCCGTACACGCAGCGCAGGGCGGACAGGTCCGCCGTGTCCCAGGCGGGATCCTCCGCCAGCGCCCGGGTCTGGTGGGGGAGCGTGTACGGCTCGGTCACCCGTTCCCGGGCCATGAGCGCCAGGGCGGCGCCCGGCTCGAACGTCTCCTGCATCACCCAGCAGCCGCCGGCCGCGAGCGTCGACCCCATGGCGGTGTTGAGGCCCGCGGTCCAGAACAGCGGCAGCGCGCTGAACATGCGGGTGCCGGGGTGGCGGCCGAAGATCTGCGCCTGCACCCAGAACTGCCGGGTCGGCGCCCGGTGGCAGTGGAGCATCGCCTTGGGCCGGTCGGTGGTCCCCGAGCTGAAGATGACCAGGGCGTCGTCGTCGGGATCCACCTCGGGCAGGTCGACCCCGCTCTGGTCGCCCTCGGCCAGCAGGTCGTCCCACGACTGCGTGCCCAGCACCGCCACCCTCCCCAGGGAGGGCCGGTCTGCCGCCAGCGCTGCCAGATCGTCGCCCGGGTGCCGCTTCGCCAGCCGCGGCTGGCCGAGAGCGATCGTGACCTCCGCACGGTCGAGCATGTAGGCCAGTTCGGGCCGCGGCGCGAACGTCGACAGCAGCACGGCCACGGCCCCCGCCCGCCCCGCTCCGAAGATGGCGGCCACGGCCTCGGGCCGGTTCCCCATGAGGATGCCGACGCTCTCGCCCGGCTTCACGCCCGCGGCCACCAGCCCTCGTGCGATGCGGGTCGCCTCCCGGTCGAGGTCGGCGTAGCTCCACCGCTCGTCCTCGTGGACCAGCGCCTCGTTGGGGCCGAAGCGCCCCGCCACCTCAGCCAGGAAGCCGCCCAGCGTCAGGGCGCCGATGCCCTCGACGCTGTCCAGCGGCGGACCGGCGAACGTGGTCACCCGGCGGCCCCGCCGTGCTCGAACAGGCCGTCGAACCCGTCCCGGGCGATGGCCCCGGCCAGCTCCTCGGCCGTGCGCTCGGCCCCCCACGGCAGGCGCAGCGCCGGCTGCACCAGGCGGATCAGCACGGAGATGTCGTACTCGTCGCACACCCCCGCGGCCCCGTGCAGCTGCTGGGTCGTCCGCAACACGGACCGCGCCACGTCCAGCGCCTGCACCCTCAGCGCCAGCGCGTCGACCAATGTCGGACGCCACAGCGTGTAGTGCGCCAGCTCCCGCAGGCCGGACACGGCCACCGAGGCGTCCGCCAGCACGAACTGCACGGACTGGAAGGCCGCGATCGGCTTGCCGAACTGGATGCGCCCGTTCACGTGGTCGACCGCCAGCTCGACGGCCCGGTCCACGGTCCCCAGCACGGTGCACGCCGTGAGCGCCAGGTAGATCGCCACGTCCTCGCCCACCTCGGCCGCCGGCGTGCCCGCCTCGACGAGGTCTGTCACGAATGGGCCGAGCCGGGTCCCGAGCGGGCCTGCGCCCTCCGGGCGCGTCGCGACCGTCGCCGGCCCGCCCAGCCGGGCGATCCGCCACTCCGCGAACAGATCCCCGTGGTCGAC
>DATBGF010000108.1:0-4306 GCA_036558145.1 Acidimicrobiales bacterium | reverse complement strand
CGGGCGGCCTCGGCCACCAGGTCGTGGTAGGCGACGAGGCGCCGGTAGACGCGCTGGTCGACCGGGGTGAACAGCAGCTCGACCAGATGGGCGGTGAGGGCCCGGTTCCGCTCGGCCAGCACGGTCAGCAGGATGCGGTCGACGTTGGGGTCGCGGGACCGGAGGTCCTCGAACGGGCCGCGGCCCACCATGAGGGTGGCGCCCCGCTCCAGCGAGACCACGGTGGCCGAGCGCCGGGCGCTGGTGGTCAGCAGGGACAGCTCGCCGAAGACGTCGCCCCGCCCGAACACGTTGACCGCGATGACCTCGCCCTGGGTCGAGGCGCTGCGGGCCACGAACACGCCCTGGGTCACGATGTGGAGCGCGTCGCCCGGATCGCCCTCGTGGAAGACCACCTCGCCCGGCGAGAACCGCCGGCGCACACCCGCCTGGAGCAGGGCGCTGCGCTCGCGCGCCGCGACCGCGTCGAGCACGGGCACCACCCTTCCTCACCCGGGGCCATCAGTCCGCAGGGAGGCTACCGCGGCACCCCGCGTGGTGAGAGTGGAGTTAGGACGCCGAGCGCATCTGGCGCTCGCCACAGCCCACGAGTCCGCGATTTGGCGGCCGGGCCGCATCTCGACTGCGAGGCGTACAGGGAGCACCGCATCGCAACACGAGACGGCGTGGCTGAGCGCGCAGGTTCTAAGACGCGGCCAGCCAGGAGCGGGCCAGCTCCGGCTGGCGGCGCATGCGCTCCAGCGCCCGCTGCCGCGTGGGGCCGATGCTGCCCACCGGGCGGTCGACCAGCCGGCTGATCGTGCGGTAGTCGGGCCGGTCGTGCTCGGAGAGCAGCAGGACCAGGCGCCGGTCCTCGGGCCGCAGGTCCATGAGGGCTGCCTGCAGGTGAGGGGTGGCCGTGCCCAGGTCCACCCGGCGCAGGCCGCGCTCCTCGGTGTCGTCCGGCGCGGCCACGAGGTCGTCGGTCTCGCCGATCGGGACCGAACGGTCCTGCTTGCGACGGGCCCGCCACGCGGCCCGGGTGGTCACCCGGACCAGCCAGGCCCGGGTGGCCGCCGGCACCTCGATCTGGTGCATGTGCACCACGAAGGCGAGCCACACCTCCTGGGTCACGTCGTCGACCTCGGGGCCGCTGACGTAGCGCC
Source organism: Acidimicrobiales bacterium (assembly GCA_036558145.1). Taxonomy (GTDB): domain Bacteria; phylum Actinomycetota; class Acidimicrobiia; order Acidimicrobiales; family VFJN01; genus ZC4RG19. Next base: position 3,161 of record DATBGF010000108.1, on the reverse strand, counting down.
GGGCCACGGCCCGGACCATCGGGCCGCACCGCTCCACGATCGCCGCGACCGCGGCGCCGTCGCCGGCCCGGGCCCGTCCGACCAGGCCGGCGATCAGCTCGCCGTCGCCCTCCGCGCCAGCGCGGTCCGCCGCCGCGTCCGTCCGCCGTTCAAGTTGTTCCGCCACGCTTGCAGGGGACCACGGATCGCGGTCGCAGTCGTTGCCCCGCGACACGCCCGGTGTGTGTCCACGCGCACACAAGAAGTAGGGGCCGGACTCTTGACACAGCGTGCCGGTCGCACGACGATGCGGTCGTGTCGGAAACGACCGTTGGGGATTCGACCGCACCCGCGATCGACACCGCGGAGCTGGGCCGCGAGACGTTGGGCGACGGCGAGCTCACCACCCGCATGCTGGTCCTGGGCGCCGCCCGCCACGGCGGCACCATTGTGGCGGCCGAGGCCTTCGCCGTGGCCGAGACCTGCGGGCGCACGTCCGAGCAGGTGCGCTCCTGCCTGCGCCGGCTGGTGAGCGAGGGGCTGTTCGCCCGCGAGGGCATCGGCCAGCGCGCCGTGTACACCCCGACCGAATCCGGCCTCGCCGCCCTCGGGGCCTTCGCGGAGCGCACCCGGCTGGCCTTCCGCCAGGACTCGGCCCGCGAGCCGTGGGACGGGCGCTGGCGCCTCGTCGCCTTCGCCGTGCCCGAGGCCCAGCGCACCGCCCGCGACGCGCTGCGCGACCACCTGGGCCGGCTGGGTGGCGCCCCCATCCAGGGCGGGCTCTACGTCAGCCCCCACCCGTGGGGCCGGCTGGTCGCCCACGCCGCCGACCGGCTCCGCGTCGCCGCCCACATCACCCAGGCCACCACCGAGGGCCTCACCGTGGGCGGCGTGTCCGACCCGACGGCGCTGGCCGCCCGGCTGTGGCCGGTGGAGCGGGTCGCCGAGCGCTACCGCACCTTCGTGGACCGCTGGTCGGGCGTGCCCGCCGCCCTGGCCGAGCTGCGGGACCGCCACCAGTGCCTGCCCGACCGCGCGTACCTGCCGGGCTCGATCGCCATGGCGCTGGCCTACTCGAGCTGCTTCGACGCCGATCCCCTGCTGCCCCCGGAGATGCTGCCCCAGCCCTGGCCCGGCCGGGAGGCCCGCGACCTGCTGATGCGCAGCCGTCACCTGGCGCTGGAGCTGCGTGACGAGCACGAAGGGCCCGCTCTGTTCCGAGCGTTCGACGATCTCGAGGTCCTGGAGGGAACCCGGTGAGGTTCGGCATCTTCTACGAGCACCAGCTGCCCCGCCCCTGGCAGCCGGACGGCGAGCACCGCCTGTTCAAGGACGCGCTCGACCAGATCGAGCTGGCCGACCGGCTGGGCATCGACTACGTGTGGGAGGTCGAACACCACTTCCTGGAGGAGTACAGCCACTCCTCCGCCCCCGAGGTGTTCCTGGCGGCCGCCAGCCAGCGCACGAAGCGCATCCGCCTCGGCCACGGGATCGTGGCCATGCCCTTCGGCTACAGCCACACGGCCCGGGTGGCCGAGCGCATCGCCACGCTCGACCTGGTGTCCGACGGCCGGGTCGACTTCGGGACCGGCGAGTCGTCGTCCGACGCCGAGCTCGGTGGCTTCGGCGTGGACCGGTCCACCAAGCGCGAGCAGTGGACCGAGGCGCTCGACGTCGTGACCCGCATGTTCGTCGAGTCGCCCTTCGCCGGCTACGAGGGCAAGTTCTTCCAGATGCCGGTGCGGGAGGTGCTGCCCAAGTCCCTGCAGAAGCCCCATCCGCCGCTGTGGGTGGCGTGCAGCCGCCGGGAGACGATCCACCTGGCCGCCACCAAGGGCATCGGGGCCCTGACGTTCAGCTTCATGGAGCCCGACGAGGCCCGCACCTGGGTGGCGGACTACTACGACACCCTGGCGTCGGAGGCGTGTGTGGCGGGCGGCTTCGCGGTCAACCCCAACCTGGCGGTGGTGCTGCCGATGATGTGCCACCAGGACGAGGAGACCGCCATCGTGCGGGGCCTCGACGGGGCCCACTTCTTCGGCTACAGCCTGGGCCACTGGTACGCGTTCGGCCAGCACACGCTGGGGCGCACCAACGTGCACGACGAGTTCGAGCGCAACCGGGACCGCTTCGGCTTCCACCGGCCGACCGCGGCGCAGACCGGCCAGGTGCTGGGGGCCAAGTTGTTCCAGGCCGGGATCGGCGCGCTGCGGGGCGCGATCGGCACGCCCGCCCAGATCCGCGAGCTGCTGCGCGCCTACGAGGACGTCGGCGTCGACCAGGTCATCTTCGTGTCGCAGGCCGGGAACAACCGCCACGAGCACATCTGCGAGTCGCTGGAGCTGTTCGCGCGGGAGGTCATGCCGGAGTTCGCCGAGCGGACCGAGGCGGCGGAGAAGGCCAAGGCCGAGCGCCTGGCGCCGGCGGTCGAGGCCGCGCTGGCCCGGCGGGAGCCGGCGCGGGAGGCGCCCGACACGGTGCTGGTGCCCACGCCCGGGTTCTAGCGGGAAGGTCGCCGTCCGGGCGGCGGTCTGTGCGTCCCCCTCGGCGTCGCAGGCCCCGCCCGGGCGGGTCAGTGTTCGGCGTGGGCGCCGTGGTCGGCGATCTGGGCGGCACCCCAGGTGTGGAGGGCGTCGACGAGCGCAGGGTCGGTCGTGCGGTAGGTGATCCGGGCGCCGTCGGGGAGGTCGCTGTAGGTGACGTCGATCGCGGCGTAGCCCGCGCGCAGGTCCGACAGGCCGGGCATGGCGTCGCCGTGGATGTGGGCGGGGTCGTCGAAGTCACCCGACGCGAAGCGGTCGGCCTCGTCCTGCAGGTGCGTGCGCACCAACGCCAGCTGGTCGGTGTCGGTGGGGTCGTCGACGACCACCGTCTGGGTGAGGCCGTCCGGGTCGGAGTCGAAGTGGTGCGTCGTGGCTTCGAGGTCGAACGGCATGATGCGCGACCCGCGCTCCGCCACTTCCGTCTGGCGGTCGCTGGGGCCCGCGGGCCCACAGGCGGCCAGCACCGCCAGCACGGCCAGGGGCAGGACCACCCGCCAGCGGCGCGGCGGCGACTCAACGCTCACGGGCGGCTTCGGCCAGGGTGTCGAGGGCGGCCAGGACCGCGGGGCGGTCGGGCTCGGGGATGCGGTCGAGCAGGCGCGCGAAGCGGGCGGCGCGGGACCGGGCCAGGCCCGCGGC
>DATBGF010000107.1:0-3017 GCA_036558145.1 Acidimicrobiales bacterium | reverse complement strand
GACGACGACATCGAGCAGATCGTCGTGCGCAACCCGCAGCGGATGCTGGCCATCCGATGACGGTGGCCGGTGCTGACCCCGACCTGGCCGCCCGCGCGGCTGCCGTGATTCCAGGCGGTGTCAACAGCGGCAACCGCTGGGCGCCAGGGCTGGCTCCGATGGTGGTGACCAGCGCGAGCGGAGCGCGCTTCCAGGACGGCCTTGGGCGCTGGCTGGTCGACTACCACGGGGCCGGCGGCCCGACCGTGCTCGGGCACTGCGAGCCGCGGGTCGACCGGGCGGCGGCCGCGGCCGCGACCGGCGTCGACCTGGTCGGCGTCGGCTGTACCGAGCTCGAGGTGACGCTCGCCGAGCGGATCTCGGCCGAGGTGCCCTCGGCCGAGCGGGTGCTGCTCACCACCAGCGGCAGCGAGGCCACCTACCATGCGCTCCGGCTGGCCAGAGCGGCCACCGGCCGTCGACTGGTGGTCAAGTTCGAGGGCGGCTACCACGGTTGGCATGACGCGGTCGCCCTCAACCTGTTCACACCCCGGGAGCTGATCGGCTCGACCGTGCCGCTGTCGGCCGGGTCGATGCCGGCAGTCACCGAAGCGACGGTCGTGCTGCCGTTCAACGACGCGGAGGCCGTCGGTGCCGCCTTCGCTCGCCACGGCGGCGACATCGCGGCCGTCATCGTCGAGCCGGTCGCCCACAACGTCGGCGCGCTGCTGCCCGAGCCGGGCTTCCTGGAGGGCCTGCGCGCGGTGACCGCCGCCGCCGGTGCGGTCCTGGTGTTCGACGAGGTCGTGACCGGCTTCCGCCATGGCCTCGGGGGCTACCAGCGCCACTGCGGTGTGACGCCGGACCTGACCGCGCTCGGCAAGGCGTTGGCCAACGGCTACCCGCTCGGTGCCCTGGTTGGCAGGGCCGACCTCATGGACCGGTTCTCCACCACCATCCACGGTGACGTGCTGTTCGCCGGGACCTACAACGCCCACCCGGCCAGCGTGGCCGCCGCCATCGCGACCCTCGACGTCCTGACGGACGAGCCCGTCCACGAGCACCTGTTCCGGCTCGGCGAGGCGGCCAGGGCCGGACTGGCGGAGGTCTACGCCGACCTTGGGATCCCGGCGGTGACCACCGGCCTGGGGTCAGTCTTCGTGACCTACTTCATGGATGGGCCGGCCCGTACCTACACCGACCTGCTCGCAGGCGACGAGGTCCGCTTCGTGGCCGAGCGGCTCGCCCTCCTGGAGCTGGGCGTCTTCCAATTCCCGAGAAGCCTCAAGCGCAACCACATCTCCTACGCGCACACCGGCCGCGACATCGAGCAGCTGCTCGATGCGACGCAGACGGCGGCCGCGCGCGTGACAGCTGACATGGAGTGAGAACCATGGCGCACGATGATGGCCGGGCCCTGCTGCGCTGGGGCGCCTGGTTCGGCGACCGCGACATCGAGCTGGACCTGCCGCCCGGATGGGACGTGACGACCTGGCCGCCGGTCGACGGCCCCGACATCGGCCCCGACGGGATCGCCGCCGCCTTCGCCGCCCCGATCGGCACCGGGCGGATCCGCGAGCTGGCCGCCGGCCGCCGCAACGCCTGCATCGTGGTCGACGACCTGTCTCGGCCGACCCCCGCGGCCCGCCTGCTGCCGCCCATCTTGGCCGAGCTGGCCGAGGCCGGCATCGCCGACGAGGACGTACTCATCCTGGCCGGCGTCGGCAACCACCGCCAGATGATGCGCCAGGACTTCGTGGCCAAGGTCGGGGAGGAGGTGGTGCGCCGCTACCGGACCCGCAGCCACTTCTCCTGGGCGGACTGCCGTGAGGTCGGCACCACCAGCCACGGGACGAGGGTCTCGCTGAACTCCGCATTCGTGGCCGCCGACGTCAAGATCCTGGTCGGCGCGATCGTCCCCCACACGGTGGCCGGGTACGCGGGCGGGGCAAAGCTGGTGCTGCCGGGGGTGGCCAGCATCCGCTCGGCGACCGACTTCCACGGCCCGTCACGGCCGGCGACCGGGCTGGCCGTGATCCCGCCGGCCAGGCGCGACGCCGAGGAGGCGGCCCGCATGGTCGGGGTGGACTGCATCGTCAACGCCATCCCGAACTCGCGTCGGGAGATCGCCGGCCTGGTGGTTGGGGACGTCGTGGCCGCCCACCGCGCCGGGGTCGAGCTGGCCAAGCGTGTCTTCGCCACCCCGACGCCGGCGGGCGTGGACGTCTGCATCCTGTCGGCCTACCCGAAGGACAACGAGCTGCTGCAGTACAGCCTGGCCTTCAACGTGTGGGCCACGGCCCCCAAGCCGATCGCGCACGAGGGCGGCACGGTTGTGGTCGCCAGCGCCGCCAGCGAGGGCTGGGGGTTCCACTCCCTCGCGGGTGAGGGGATGCCGCTGTGGCCGATGGCCGACCCGGCCCTGGCCGTCGCGCCGCGGAGCCTGCTGTTCTTCGCGCCGGGGGCGGCCAGGGGCGACCTGCCGCCCTCGCCTGGCGGGGCCGAGCTGATCACCGGCTGGCCCGAGGTGGTCCGCCGGCTGGAGGCCAGGCACGGCCCTTCGGCGACGGTGGCCGTCTTCCCGTGCGCGTCGATGCAGCTGGCCGAGGCCGTCTGCGGCGCGGGCGAGGCGCCCGGGTGAGCGTGCGCATCTTCACGCTCGGCGGCGCGGGCGTCGTCGGGTCGGAGTGCGTGAGGGCGCTGCTGGCACACGACGACGTCTCGGCGGTCACCATCGGCGATCTGGACGCGACCAAGGCCCACGCCCTGGCCGATGGGCTCGGGGACCCCCGGGTCGCCGTCGCCGAGGTCGACGTGGCCGACACCGGCGCGACGGCCGCGCTCGTGACTGGTCACGACGTCCTTCTCAGCACGCTGTTCTGGTCGTCCTTCGGCGACGCCTTGGCGGTCGCCTGCCGGGCCGGGGTCGACTACGCCGACGTGCTCTCCCACCCGACCGCCGCGCACCGCCGGATGGCACGTGATGCCGGCATCACTGCCGTCTCGGGCCTCGGGGCCAGCCCGGGGATCGGCAACGT
>DATBGF010000106.1:0-10314 GCA_036558145.1 Acidimicrobiales bacterium | reverse complement strand
CCGGCCACGGTGCGGTTCGAGGAGGTGGCACACGCCGCCGGGGTGTCCCGCTCGCTGGTGTACGCCTATTTCGGCGACCGGGGCGAGCTCATCGCCGCGGTCTACCTCCACAGCCTGGCGGGCGTCGACGCCGACCTGTCCGCCCTGCTCAGGGACGGTCCGGTCGACGAGGACGGCCTGGCCGTGGTGGTGCGGTCGTACCTGAAGCTCGCGGCCGAGAACGCCGACTCGTGGCACCTGTTCGCCGCCGCCGGCGCCATCGCCCACCCTGCGGTGCAGGAGGCCCGCAAGGCCCGCTGCCAGCGCATCGCCGACACGTGGGGTGGTGGCCCGGCCGAGCGGCTGCTGGCCCGTGGCCTGGTCGGGATGCTCGAGGCGGCGGCCAGCGAGTGGCTCGAGAACAAGGCCTGCAGTCTCGACGAGGCCGTCTCGCTGCTGACCGCCGCGGTGTGGAACGGCGTCAGCACTCTGCCGCGCGGAACGTGAGCGTTCTGTTCAATCACCCTGCTGGCAGGGAATACTGATTTCATGCCTCGGGCCATGTGGAGCGGCGCCATCAGCTTCGGGTTGGTGAACATCCCGATCAGGTTGTTCAACGCGGTGTCGCGCAAGAACGTCCATTTCAACCAGATCGACACCCGTAGCGGGTCCCGGATCAACTACCGCAAGGTGTCGGCGGCCGACGGCTCGGAGGTCCCCAACGAGGCGATCGCCAAGGGCTACCAGCTCTCCTCGGGCGAGTACGTGCTGGTGGGCGACGACGAGCTGGCGGCGCTCGACCCGGTGGCGAGCCGCTCGATCGACATCGAGCAGTTCGTCGACCTCGACGAGATCGATCCGCTCTTCTACGACGCGGCCTACTACGTGGCGCCCGACAAGGCGGCCCGCAAGCCCTACGCCCTGCTGGTCAGGGCCATGGAGGAGCAGGGCAAGGTGGCGATCGCCCGCCTGGTGATGCGGTCCAAGCAGTACCTGGCGGCGCTGCGGCCGGTGGAGGGCGTCCTGGTCATGTCGACCATGGTCTACGCCGACGAGGTCAACGACCCGGCCGAGGTGTTCGACGGCGACGACGTGCGTGACGTCGACGTCAGTGACCGCGAGCTGACGATGGCGTCCCAGCTGGTCGAGTCGCTGACCGAGCCGTTCGAGCCGCAGCGCTTCGAGGACAACTACCGCAACCAGGTGCTCGACCTGATAGACCGCAAGGCCTCCGGCGAGGAGATCGTGGCCGCGCCGGCCCCGGCCGCGGAGGACAAGGTCGTCGACCTCATGGCCGCGCTCGAGGCCAGCGTGCGCGAGGCCAAGGCCGCCCGCACCCGGCATCCGACGGCCAAGGCCGCCTCCAACGGCGAGGAGGAGGACGACGAGGAGTCGGGCCCGGCGCGCTCGTCCAAGGCGACGAAGGCGGCCAAGACCACGAAGGCATCCAAGGCGACGAAGGCCACCAAGTCCACCAGGACTCGGAAGTCCGCGTAGCGCGCTGTGGCGGGCCGCGCAGGGGGACCGTCCTCGACGGTCGAGGTCGAGGGCCACCGGCTCACGCTCTCCAACCTCACCAAGGTGCTCTACCCGGCCACGGGGACGACCAAGGCCGAGGTCATCGACTACTACGCCCGGGTGGCGCCGGTCATGGTCCCGCACCTGGAGGACCGGGGCGTGACCTTGCGGCGGTTCCCCGACGGCGTCGAGGCCGGCTCCTTCTTCGAGAAGCGCTGCCCGGGGCACCGGCCCCGCTGGATGCGCACGATCCTCGGGCCGGGCGACCGCTCGGGGCCGATCGGGTACTGCTGCCTGGACTCGGCGGCCGCGCTGGTGTGGGCCGCCAACATGGCGGCGCTGGAGATCCACGCGCCCATGGCCCGGTCCGACATCGAGACCCCGACGATGGTGGTGTTCGACCTCGACCCCGGCGAGCCGGCGGACATCGTGAGCTGCGCGGACGTGGCCCTCGACATCCGCCACGTGCTCGACGGCCTCGGGCTGGTGGGTCTGCCCAAGACGTCGGGCTCCAAGGGCATGCAGATCTACGTGCCCCTCAACACCCCGGGCGTCACCCACGAGGCCGCCAGCGGCTTCGCCCAGGCCATCGCCCAGCTGCTGGAGCGGGCCCGGCCCGACGACGTCGTGTCGAACATGAACAAGGCGCTGCGCCGCAACAAGGTGTTCGTCGACTGGAGCCAGAACAGCCGCCACAAGACGACCATCGCCCCGTACTCCCTGCGGGCCCGGACCCACCCCACGGCCTCGACCCCGCTGACCTGGGACGAGGTGGAGTCCTGCGCCGAGGGCACCCCGCTGGCGTTCGAGGCCGACGAGGTCCTGGACCGCCTGGAGGACCACGGCGACCTGTTCGCGGAGACGCTGACGCTCCGCCAGCGACTACCGGACCCGCAGGGCTGACCAGGGAGCTGCCGTGGAGTCGATCGAGCTGACCATCCGCACCGGCGACGAGCCGGCCGTGGCGGACCTGACCGGCGAGGTGGCGGTGTTCTGCCGGGACAAGGGTGACGGCCTGGTGTCGGTGTTCGTCCCCCACGCCACCGCGGGCGTGGCCGTGATCGAGACAGGCGCCGGCAGCGACGGGGATCTGCTGACCGCCCTGGCCGGCCTGCTCCCGAAGGACGGCCGCTGGTACCACCGCCACGGCGCCCCCGGCCACGGCGCCGACCACGTCCTCCCGGCGCTGGTCAGCCCCAGCCTGACGATCCCGGTCCTGCGCGGCCGCCCGACCCTCGGCACCTGGCAGTCGATCGTCCTGGTCGACACCAACGTCGACAACCCCACCCGCACGGTCCGACTCAGCTTCCTGGCCGGCTAGCGCCGGCGGCCCGCCGTCAGTCGGTGCGGCGGGGCATCTCCCGGGTCGGGTCCGGGACCGCCTCGGGGATGGCCGTGGTGGCGTCCGGGTCCTCGCCGGCCGGGGGGATGCCGACGGCCTGGGTCGCGTCCGGATCGGACGGGTGCGGATCGCCGGACGCCGTGGTCAGCTCGCGGGTGGCGTTGGGGTCCGGGGCCGGGCTCGGCGCGGGCGCGGGGACGGGGAGGGGCTCGCCCGGCTCGACGCCCGCCACCACCGGGGGCATGCCGCCGGGCGGGAACACCGTCGGTCCCGGCCGGACCTCCTCGCCGGCGATGGCCGTCGGGGCCCACCAGGGCGCCGGCGGGTCGGCGATCCGCCGCCGGGAGCCGCCGGCCACGGCGTACTGGGCGGTGGCGTCGGCCGCCAGCAGGTCCGCCTCGAACACGTCGGCGGGCTCGGGGCGGGTGGCGACGGCCACGGCCAGGCCGACGAGGCAGCCGGTCCAGGCGCCGAAGGCCACCCCGGCGTTCACCGCACCCACCACGCCGTCGCCGGTGATGTCGCCCAGGGTGCCGCCCTCGAGCACCACGGCCACGGTGTAGACGTAGCCGGCGGCGGCGGCCACGCTCGCGGCGACCACGAGGGCGCCCCAGCCGGCCAGGAACGCCGGCCCCCGCCGCTGGGACCGCCCGGCCACCGCGCACAGCCCGAGGACGCCGACCAGGAGGACGGCCAGGCGCAGGACGATCCCCCACACCAGGCTGGCGGACGCTCCGTCGGGAACGTCCCACGACGGGAACGTCGTGACCGTGCGGGTCAGCAGGGGAGAGGTGCTGTCGGCCGCCGCGTCCTGCGCCGCAGGACTGCCGAGCACGCCCACCACGATGGCGGTGGCAGCGGCTCCGGCCAGTGCGGAACGCGTTGACATGATGTCGTTCTATACCCGATCTCACCGTCCGAGGCGTCAAACCACACAGAGCGACCCAGTCGCGACGCTGAACGTTGTCTGACCGGTCCCTACTCCACGCACATTCGTTGACGCGATGCGTATGCTGCGGGTCGCAGCCGACCAGGGGGGTGGCCATGGAGTGGCACCGGTCTTCAGCAGGTTTTGCGCGCACGCCCAGGCGGAGGGGCCGCATCCTCGCCGTGACGGTGGGGGCGGTGAGCCTGCTGGGGATGAGCGCCAACGCGCCCGCCGCGGGCGCGCAGGAGGGTGGCCCGCCCAACCTGACGGCCACGCCCGGCGCAATCACGCTCGACAGCGTGCAGGACGGTGCCCGCTCGGCGAGCGGCCGGGCGGCCAAGACCGACGACGACCTGCTGAACCTGACCAGTGCCGATCCCGTGTCCGTCGTGGTCAAGCTCGACTACGACTCGCTCGCCGCCTACACCGGCGATGTCGAGGGCCTGGCCGCCACCAGCCCCACGGTGACGGGCCGGCCGCTCGACCCCGACTCGGCCGCCTCCCAGGACTACCTGGATTACGCCGGCGGCGTCGAGTCGACCTTCGTCGACGCGCTCGACTCCGCCATCCCGGCCGCCCAGGTCGGCAGCTCGCTGAAGGTGCTGTACGGCGGCGTCGCCGTCCGGGTCCCCGGCAACAAGATCGCCGAGCTGGCCAAGCTGCCCGGCGTGGCCGCCGTGCAGCCCAACGAGCTGCGCCAGCCCTCCACCGACTCCAGCCCGGACTTCATCGGCGCCACGCCGGTGTACCCCGAGCTCGGCGGCGTCGGCAGCTCGGGCGCCGGCGTCATCGTCGGCGTGCTCGACACCGGGGCCTGGCCGGAGCACCCGTCCTACACGGACCCGGGCAACCTGCCCGCCCCGCCGGCCCGCACGGACGGCAACCCCCGGCCGTGCAACTTCGGCGACAACCCGCTGACTCCCGCGAACGACCCGTTCGTCTGCAACAACAAGCTGATCGGCGGCCAGGTCTTCCTCGACACGTACCTCGCGAACATCGATCAGCAAGTTTTTCCCGAGGTGTTCCCCGCCATCGCCCGTGACTCCAACGGCCACGGCACCCACACCTCGACCACCGCTGCCGGCGGCCCGGCCAACGCCAACCCGCTCGGGATCAACCGGGGGGCCATCCACGGCATCGCCCCTGCTGCCTCCATCTCCGTCTACAAGGTGTGCGGGATCCGGGGCTGCTTCGACTCGGACTCGGTGGCCGCGGCGCAGCAGGCCATCATCGACCGCGTCGACGTGATCAACTTCTCCATCGGGGGCGGCAACGACCCCTACGCCGACGCCGTCGAGCTGGCCTTCCTCGACCTGTACGCGGCGGGCACGTTCGTGTCCACCTCCGCCGGCAACGACGGCCCCGGTGCGGCCACGACCGGTCACAACGGGCCGTGGGTCTCGACCGTGGCCGCGTCCACCCAGGCGCGGGCGTTCCAGTCGACCGTCACCCTGCACGGAACGGGCGGCGCCAGCGCCAGCCTGGTCGGCAACACCATCACCGCCGGCATCACCACGCCGCTCCCGGTCGTGCTCGCCAGCGCCCCGCCCTACAACAACGCCGCGTGCAACGCACCGGCCCCAGCGGGCCTGTTCACCGGCAAGATCGTCGTGTGCCTGCGCCGGATCCCGGCCGACGGGATCGGCCGGGTCGAGCGAGGCTTCAACGTGTTCCAGGGCGGCGCGGCCGGGATGCTGCTGCGCAACGAGGCCCTGTCCGACACCGAGACCGACAACCACTTCCTGCCCACTGTGCACCTCGAGCAGCCCGCGGGCGACGCGCTGGTGGCGTTCCTGGCCGCCAACCCGGGCGCCACCGCCAGCTTCACCCAGGGCGTCGCGGCGACCGGCCAGGGCGACGTCGTCGCCGGCTTCTCGTCCCGTGGCCCGGGCACCGAGTGGATCAAGCCCGACCTGAGCGCCCCCGGCGTGCAGATCCTGGCCGGGCACACCCCGGTCCCGGACGAGCTCGCCGGTGGGCCGCCCGGCAACCTCTACCAGGCCATCGCGGGCACCTCCATGGCGTCCCCGCACGTGGCCGGGGCGGCGGCGCTGCTCATGGACCTCCACCCGGACTGGACGCCGGGGCAGGTCCGGTCTGCACTTCAGCTGACCGCCAACACCAACGTGGTCAAGACCGACACCGTCACGCCCGCCGATCCGTTCGACGTGGGCTCGGGCCGCATCCAGGTCGACGCGGCCGCCCACCCGAACCTGACCCTGGACGAGTCGGCCGCCAACTTCGCGGCGGCCGCCACCGACCCGCTGGGCCGGATCGACCTCAACATCGCGTCGATCGACGCGCCCGCCATGCCCGGGACGATCAGCACCACCCGCACGGTCACCAACGTGACCACCGGCGAGGTGCGCTATCGGAGCAGTGCCACATCACCGGCGGGCTCGACCATCTCGGTGTCGCCCAAGAACATCAACATCCCCGCGGGTGGGTCGGCCGACCTGACGGTGACCATCTCGGCGGCCGGCATCGCTCCCGGCCAGTACTTCGGCCAGGTGATGCTTGAGGACCGCAACGGTGACCGGGACCTGCACATGCCGGTGGCGTTCTCGCCCGGGCAGGGGGCCCTCGCCCTCACCCAGGTCTGCGACCCGACGACCATCGGCCGGCCCGACGGCCGCTCGACCTGCACGGTGACGGCGCAGAACAACTCCCGGACCGCCGCGACGGTCAACGCCACGACCCACCTGGACAGCGGGCTGCGGGTGACCGCGGTCAACGGGGCGACGCAGACCAGCAACCGGGATGTCTCCCTCTCGACCACCCTGAACGGCGTGACGCCGGGCGTTCCCACGATCGCGCCCGGGACGTCGCCGGGCGGCTACATCCCGCTGGACCTGTTCGGGGTCACCCCCATCCCCGTGGGCGACGAGCAGGCGCTGAACTTCAACGTGCCCGCGTTCACCTACGGAGGCCTGTCCTACGACCGGGTGGGGGTGACGTCGGACGGCTATCTCGTGGCGGGAGGCACGACCGGCGCCGCCGACATCCAGTTCGACCCCACCGGCGCGTTCGGGACCCCGGGGAGGCCCAACAACGTGCTGGCCCCGTTCTGGACCGACCTCGACGGCACGGGAGCGCCCGGCATCCTGGCCACGGTTCTCACCGACGGCGTGAACAGCTGGCTCGTCATCGAGTGGCGCCTGAACGTCTTCGGCACCAGCTCGCTCCGGGTCTTCCAGACATGGCTCGGGATCGACGGGACCGAGGACAACACATTCGCCTATGACCCGGCGAACCTGCCGGCCGCTCCCCGCATGCAGCCGTTCATCGTGGGGGCGGAGAACCTCGACGGGACCGCGGCTTCCAGCATCGCCGGGCTGCCGACCGGGGATCTCCGGGTCACCAGCACGCCGTTCGTCCCCGGTCAGACGCTGACCTACTCCGTGCAGGTCAAGGGGGTGCAGTCCGGTGCGCAGAGGGTGACGACGTCGGTGGACACCCCGATCGTCCACGGGACGACGCAGGAGGTCGACACCATCAACGTGTTGTGAGGTGAGAGGCACGGTCCGGCACCGCGCGCCAAGATGGCGCGGTGCTGGACCACCTCTCGATCCAATGCGCCGACACCGGTGCCAGCGCCGCCTTCTACGACGCGGTGCTGGCACCGCTGGGTGGTGCCCGCATCATGGAGTTCGGCCCGGTCATCGGGTACGGGGTCGGGGGCAAGCCCGACTTCTGGCTCGGCCCGCAGCAGACGGGCGAAGGCTTCCGCGAGTCCCACATCGCGTTCGAGGCCGCCGACCGGGCCGCCGTGCAGGCCTTCTTCGACGCCGCCGTGGCCGCGGGCGCCGAGGTGCTGCACCAGCCGCGCGTGTGGCCGGAGTACCACCCGAACTACTACGGCGGGTTCGTGCGCGACCCCGACGGCAACAACGTCGAGGCCGTCTGCCACATGCCCGAGTAGCACCGATGACTTCCGGGCCCCGGGGCGGTCCTACCGGCGACATTCGACTGCGAGATCTCATGTGGAGCGAAGGAGCCTGTGATGCCCGAGCGTGACTCGGCCCCCCTGGGTGCCCCCTGCTGGATCGACCTGTTCACGTCCGATCCCGAGGCGAGCAAGTCGTTCTACGGCGAGCTGTTCGGCTGGACCGCCGAGGACGCCGGCGAGGAGTACGGCCACTACATCAACTTCTCCAAGGACGGCGTGCGCGTCGCCGGGGGCATGCAGAACCACGGCGGGGGCGGTCCCGACGCCTGGACCGTCTACCTGGCCACGGCCGACGCCAAGGCCACCGCGGACGAGGCCCAGGCGGCGGGCGCCCAGGTCGTCGTGGCCCCCATGGACGTCGGCACGCTGGGGACCATGGAGGTCCTGATCGACCCGAGCGGCGCGGCCGTCGGGGCGTGGCAGCCCGGTGACTTCCCGGGCTTCGGTGTCTGGGACGAGGACGGCACCCCCGGCTGGTTCGAGCTGCACACCCGGGACTACGCCGCGGCGGTGCGCTTCTACGAGCGGGTCTTCGGCTGGGACACCAAGGTGATGGGCGACACGGACGACTTCCGCTACACCGTCCTGCGCCAAGGCGAGGACCAGCTCGCCGGCATCATGGACGCCACCGGCCACCTACCCGAGGGCGTGCCCGCCCACTGGGCGGTGTACTTCGCGGTCGCCGACACCGACGCCGCCGTCGCCCGGGCCACCGGGCTGGGCGCCACCGTCGTGGCCCCGGCCATGGACACCCCGTACGGTCGCCTCGCCACGCTCACCGACCCGACGGGCGCGGGCTTCCGCCTGGGATCGCTCACCTGAGCGCCTACACCGTCCGCCCCGCGGCCCCCGGCGACCTGGCCGGGGTGCTGCGGGTGCAGGCTCGCGCCGCCGGCGCCGCCGCCGCCGTCACGGTCCGGCAGCGGGAGACGTGGGACCGGATGATGGCCACCAACGACCTCACCCAGTACGTGGCCACGGATCCGGGCGGGGAGATCGTGGGCATCGTGAGCCTGCTGGTGATGCCGAACCTGGGCTACGACTGCCGTCCCACGGCGTTCATCGAGGCCATGGTGGTGGCCGAGCCCCACCGGCGGCACGGGGTGGGGCGCCTGCTGCTGGAGCGCCTCCTGGCCGACGCCGCCGCGGCCGGCTGCCACAAGGTCCAGCTCCTGGCGCACAAGCGCCACGCGCACGACGGCGCCCACGACTTCTACCGGGCGCTGGGGTTCGAGGCCGAGGCCGAGGGATTCCGGCTGTACCTCGGCCCGCGGTGACGAGAAGCTCGGGGGATGACGAGCTACGACACCGCCGAGCTGCGCTCGCTGGGCCAGCAGGTCTACGACGCCATCAACGCCCAGGACCTGGCGGCCCTGGAGCAGCTGTTCGCGCCCGACGTGGTGCGCCACGCGATGGGCCAGGTCGGCTTCGACGCGGCCCGGACGGCGGTGACCAGCATGTTCGAGGCCGCGCCCGACACCCGCTTCCACGTGGAGGACCTCGTGGCCGAAGGCGACCGGGTCGCCCTCCGGGTCACGGTGCAGCGGGGCGAGCCCGACCCGGGCACGATCCCCCAGACCATCCTCGAGATCTTCCGGATCGAGCAGGGCCGCGTCGCCGAGATCTGGGGCGCCGGCACCCCGGCCCGTCCCCGGACGGGCTGACACACTTCCCCCATGGGGTTCGTCGAGCGGGTGGCGATCGTGGTCGACGACTACGACGAGGCGATCGAGTTCTTCGTGGGCACGCTCGGGTTCGAGCTGGAGGAGGACAGCCCGGCCGCCACGACCGTGGGCGGCCGGCCCAAGCGCTGGGTGGTCGTACGGCCGCCGGGAGCCGAGACGGGGATCCTGCTGGCGCAGGCCGACGGGCCCGACCAGGAGGCGGTCGTGGGCCGCCAGGCGGCCGGGCGGGTCGGCTTCTTCCTCCGCGTCGACGACTTCGCCACCACCCACGCCCGCATGCTCGCCGGGGGCGTCATGTTCGAGGGCCCGCCCCGCACGGAGCCCTACGGCCAGGTGGCGGTGTTCCGGGACGTGGCCGGCAACCGCTGGGACCTGCTCGGTCCCCCCTGATCCCGCGATCCGCCGGCACGTTCCGGGCGTCCCACGGTTCATTCGACCATGAGGCTGCTGCGCTGCTGGGGCCGGAGGCCGGGATGACGCTGCCCGACACATCCGAGAAGGCCGGCTTCGACCGGGTGTACCGCCGGCACCTGCTGCCGATCACCCGCCTGGCGTTCCTGCTCGTGCGCTCGCAGGCCGTGGCGGAGGACCTGGCCCACGACGCCTTCGTCCGCCTCTACGAGCACCGCGACGACGTGCACAACCCGCCCGGGTTCGTCCGCACCGTGGTCGTGCGCCTGGCCATCCGCTGGCAGGAGCGCGACCGGCTGGAGCGGGACCGCCTGGCCGTCGTGGGCGGCGAGGACCGCGGGGTCGGGGCCGAGGCGCCCGAGGTCGACGAGATGTGGGACGCACTCGGCCGCCTGGCCCCGGAGCGGGCCACGGTCCTGGTCCTGCGCTACTACGCCGACCTCGCCTACGACGAGATCGCCGGCATCCTCGGCTGCTCCGCCGCCACCGCCCGCAGCCGCGC
>DATBGF010000105.1:0-3913 GCA_036558145.1 Acidimicrobiales bacterium | reverse complement strand
GTGGGCGGCCTGTTGCTGCTGGGGATCGTGGCGCTGCGCCGCGGCCCGGGCCTGGGCGGTGGTCCTGGCCGCCCTCTCGCCGCCGCCGACCTGGCCGGCCTGGGCGCGGCCGCGGTGGCCATGGCCGCCTACCAGCCCCTGTTCTTCGGCGGCGTGGCCCGCACGGGCGTGGCCATCGGCACGGTGGTCGGCATCGGCAGCTCGCCGGTCTTCGCCGGGATCCTCGGCCGGGTGGTGCGGGGCGAGCGCCCTGGGCGGCGCTGGCTGGTCGCCACCGCCCTGGCCCTAGCGGGCACCGCCCTGCTGGTGGGCACGGGCGACCGCGACGACGTCGACCCGCTGGGCATCGCCCTGGCCCTGGGCGCGGGACTGGCCTACGCCTGCTACGTGCTGGCGTCCAAGCTGGTCCTCGACCGGGGCTGGCCGCCGGACGCGGTGACCGCCCGGGTGTTCACCGCGGCCGCGGTGCTGCTGGTCCCGGTGGCGCTGGTGGCCGGGCTGGGCCCGCTGGCCACCCCGGGCGGCGTGGCCACGGTCGCCTGGCTGGGTGTCGCCACCGTCGCCCTCGCCTACGTCCTGTTCGGCCGGGGCCTGCTGGGCGTGGGCGTCGCCACCGCGGGCACGCTCACGCTGGCCGAGCCGGCCACCGCCGCGGTCCTCGGGGTCGTGGTCGTGGGCGAGCGCTTCGGCGGCACGACCCTGGCCGGCATCGCCCTGATCATCGCCGGCCTGATCGCCCTCGCCGGCGGCCGCAGCCGCGGCGTCTAGGCGTCGAGCAGGGAGGCCAGCTTGATCTCGGGCCGGGCGCCGATGTGGCTGATGACCTCGGCCGCGGCCAGCGAGCCCAGCTCGCCGCAGCGGGGCAGGGACATGCCGCTGGTGAAGCCGTAGAGGAACCCCGAGGCGTACAGGTCTCCGGCCCCGGTGGTGTCCACCACGTTCACGGGGTGGGCGGGGATCTCGTGGGTCTCGGCCCCGGCCACGACCACCGAGCCCTTCTCCGACAGGGTGATGCAGGCCACGGCCACCTCGGCCCGGGCCCGCTCGACGGCGGCGCCGACCTCGTCGCAGCCCCACAGGGCGCAGGCCTCGGCCTCGTTGGCGAAGAGGATGTCCACCCGCTCGCGCACCAGCGGGAGGAACCCGTCGCGGTGGCGCTCCACGCAGAACAGGTCTGACAGGGTCAGGGCGACCTTGCGGCCCGCGTCGCTGGCGTACTTGGAGGCGGTCCAGTAGGCGTCCTGGGACTCGGGCCGGTCGAACAGGTAGCCCTCCAGGATCGTGACCTGGGCGCTGCCGATGATCTCGGGATCGACGTCGTCCGGACAGAAGTACGCGGACGCTCCCAGGTAGGTGTTCATCGTGCGGTGGGCGTCGGGGGTGACCACGATGAGGCTGCGCCCGGTGGGCGGGCCGTCGTGGACCGGCGGGTTGGCGAAGTGGACGCCCTGGGACTTCATGTCGTGGGCGAACACCGCGCCGAGCTGGTCGTCGTAGACCCGGCCCAGGTAGCCGGCGCGGCCCCCGAAGCTCGCCACCCCCGCGGTCGTGTTGGCGACGGAGCCGCCGGACATCTCGATCGCCACCCCCATGGCGGCGTAGAGCTCCTCCGCCCGGTCCGTCTCGATCAGGGTCATCGCGCTCTTCACCAGGCCGTGGGCGGCGATGAACTCGTCGGTCTCGTGGGAGATCACGTCGACGAGAGCGTTGCCGATCCCCACGACGTCGAGGCTGGCGTCCGTGGTCATCCGGGCGAGGCTAGCAACCCCGGAATCATGCGAACGCAGCCGACGGACTTGTCGCTACGGTGGGTCACCGTGTCCGAGAACCCCTACCGGCTCCCCCGCCACGTCATCCCCAGCCGCTACGACCTCCGGCTCGAGCCCGACCTCGCCGCGGCCACCTTCGCCGGCGAGGAGACGATCACGGTCGAGGTCGTGACCCCCACGGCCGAGGTCGTCCTCAACTCGATCGAGATCGAGATCGACGAGGCCACCGTCCAGGTCGACGACGACGAGCCGCTGGCCGCCACGGTGGCGCTCGACACCGCGACCGAGCGGGCCACGCTCACGTTCCCGTCCGAGCTGCCCGCCGGGCCTGCGGTCCTGCACCTGCGCTTCCGCGGCATCCTCAACGACAAGCTCGTCGGCTTCTACCGCTCGACGTTCAACGACGACAGCGGCGCCGAGCAAGTCCTCGCCACCACCCAGATGGAGGCCACCGACGCCCGCCGGGCGTTCCCCTGCTGGGACGAGCCCGACGCCAAGGCCGTCTTCGGCGTCACCCTGGTGGTGCCGGAGGACCTGCTGGCCATCGCCAACGCGGGCGAGATCGGCCGGGAGCCCACGGGCGACGGCAAGGTGGCGGTGCGCTTCGCCGACACCATGCCCATGTCGACGTACCTGGTGGCGTTCGTGGTGGGGCCCCTGGTGGCGACCGCCCCGGTCGACGTGGACGGCAAGCCGCTGCGCGTCGTCCACCCTCCGGGCAAGGAGCACCTGGCCCCGTTCGCCCAGGAGGTCGGCGCCTTCGCACTGCGCTTCTTCACCGACTGGTTCGGCATGGCCTACCCCGGCGACAAGCTCGACCTGGTGGCCATCCCCGACTTCGCCTTCGGGGCCATGGAGAACCTGGGCTGCGTCACCTTCCGGGAGCGGCTCGTGCTGGTCGACCCGGCGCTGGCCACCCAGGCCGAGCTGCAGGTCGTGGTGGACGTGATCGCCCACGAGATCGCCCACATGTGGTTCGGCGACCTCGTGACCATGAAGTGGTGGAACGGGATCTGGCTCAACGAGGCGTTCGCCACGTTCATGGAGATGACCTGCACCGACGCCTTCCGCCCCGAGTGGCAGCGCTGGGTCGACTTCGGGCTGGCCCGCTCGGCCGCGTTCGACACCGATGCGCTGGCCTCCACCCGGCCGGTCGAGTACCCGGTCGTCTCCCCCGAGGACGCCGACGGCATGTTCGACGTGCTCACCTACGAGAAGGGAGCGTCGGTCGTCCGCATGCTGGAGCAGTACCTGGGCGCCGACCGCTTCCGCTCCGGCATCCGCCGGTACATGGCCCGCCACCAGTTCGGCAACACCGAGACGTCCGACCTGTGGGACGCGCTGGAGGCCGAGACCGGCGAGCCGGTCCGGCGCATCGCCGAGAGCTGGATCTTCCAGGGCGGCTTCCCCGAGGTCACGGTGGGCCTCGACGGCGGGTCCGGCGTGACCCTGGCCCAGCGGCGCTTCGCGTTCGAGGAGGGCGACGGCGACTCGGGCGACGCCGGCGGCGGCGCTGGCGACGCTGGTGACGCTGGCGGCGCGGGCGGCGCGGAGGCCGAGCGCTGGTCGGTGCCGGTGGTGGTCCGCCACGAGGGCGACGGCGGCGAGGCCCGCCGGGTCCTGCTCGACGGGGCCAGCACCACGGTCGCGCTCGACGCCGGCGCCCCGGCGTGGGTCAACGCCAACGCGGGCGCCCACGGCTTCTTCCGGGTGCGCTACACGGGCGCCCTGCTGGACGGCCTGCTCGACAACCTGAGCGCGCTGAGCCCGCTGGAGCGCTACACGGTGGTCGACGACGCCTACGCCGCGGTCCTGTCCGGCTCGATCGCGGCGGCCGACTTCGTGGGCCTGGTCGAGCGCTACGGCGACGAGCGCGACCTGTCGGTCTGGGAGCGCATCGTCGGCGGCCTGAGCGAGATCGACCGGCTGGCGGCGGGCGATGCCGCCACCGCGCTGCACGCCCGGGTGGCGGCGTTGATCGGCCCGGTCCGCGTCGAGCTGGGCGCCGAGGCCCGGCCCGGCGACGACGACCGCACCCGCACGCTGCGCGGCCTGCTGCTGCAGGCGGCCGCCCTGCTGGCCGGCGACGAGGCCGCGGTGCGGCGCGCCGGCGACCTGCTGGAGCAGTTCCTCGCCCACGCCCC